>CAJXBG010000018.1 GCA_913050215.1 uncultured Gammaproteobacteria bacterium | reverse complement strand
GAAGTCTTTGTCAACAAACAAGGTGGCAAACACCCCTTTTTAGCCCAATACTGGCAACAACTGTTCCGCGAACAAACACTCGACGCCCGTGTCATCGATATCGCGGCAGGCGCAGGTTCAATATTCTCTCATTTGCCGACGACTCATCAATTTGATTTGCACGCAGCAGATATTTCCGGACCTGCCCTCGCAATTCTGAAACAGCGGATACCCGCAACCACGGTCCATGTTTGCCCGGCGACCGAATTACCCTTACCAGACAGCAGTTTTGACTTTGTAGTTAGCCAGTTTGGTGTGGAATACGCAGGCATAGATGCCTTTATCGAAGCCGCCCGGCTCGTCAAACCGGGAGGGCAGCTTTCGCTGTTGTGCCATTACCAGGATGGTTATATCGACAGCAAGAATCAGAAAATGTTAGAGGCGGCGAAAATTGCCCGACACAGCAACTTTATTTCGGATGCCCTGGCGCTGGTCACCAGTGCGTTCAACATCTCCACGTCTTCGTCAACAGCACCTCCTCCTGCAGAGGCTATCACAGAGCAAAAAAATTTTGCTGCGTCTCAACGTACTATCGAGCAAGCAATAAAGCACTGCCCCGAAGGTGCCCACGCACATCTCTATTTCGGTTTTAAGCAACTGTATGAAAGGCGCAGCGCCTATGACCTCGCTGATATCACCAATTGGCTGGAAGAAATGTCAGCCGATATCGACAGAAACATCATGAGGCTGACGGAAATGTGTAATGCCGCTTCATCACAATCGGACATTGAAAAAATCACACAGGCACTCAGCGAGCGAAACTTTATCGGCATCACTCAGGCGCCAGTTATCCTGCCAGAGCACAAACTACCCGTTGCTTGGGCAATTACCGCATTTAAGGTCTAACGCCCAACACGCATTTGAGACGAGGAAATAAAATTAGATGCCTAATCAGGCTTTGCTTAACTCAGCACTATCGGCTCACAAGTCAGGCAACACCGCTCTCGCCGAGCAACGCTATCTTGAGGTCATCAATGGCCCAGAAAATGTTGACTTGGTAGGTGCTGCAAAACAATTACTCGGTTCACTCTACTCTAGCCTTGGTCGCTATCCCGAAGCTGAGGAGCACATGCTTGCATCTCTCGCTCTTCAGCCAAAACAACCCCACGTGCGAAATAATCTGGGAGTTTGTTACAAGCGCCAAGGGAAACTCCAACAGGCCATGGAAAACTTTAATCTGGCGATATCTCTCAAACCAGACTATCTGGCAGCCTACAAGAATCTCATCGGCCTGTTTATGAATCATGCGATGTATGCACAAGCAGCAGAGATATCACAAATAGCACTGGGCGTCTTTCCGCAAGACATGGCGCTAACCCAACAATTGGCGCTGGCCAAACAGGGACTTAAGCACTATCAAGAGGCATTGCAACTTCTACGGGAGTTGCACCGTCTAGCACCCGAGGACCCCTCGATCAGTCACAATCTAGCCGTTACCCTTAGGTTGAGCAACAATCCTACAGAAGCATTAGAAATCTTTGAGCGTCTTCATGCTGCAACCCAAACGCCGAGTTACGAACTCCTTCAAAACAAAGGCAATGCTCATGCAGACCTTGGCCAACTCGAGCAGGCCAGCGAATGTTACAAACAGGTCATCAAGCTTCAGCCAAATTACGTCCCCGCGCACGAAAACTTAACCTCTATTCTCTGGACACTCGGCCAACAATCAAATTTCGTTGACTCGTTTCAGGAAACCATCGAGTCAGGCTTGTCCGATGTGCCGATTCAACAAGCCTATGTTGAGGCGCTGTTGACCGCTGAAAAACCGGACCGGGCATTGGCATTTCTGGCCACCACAAGCTCTCTTCTCGACCCTGAAGATCAACGAGTTGCCGATTTTGTTGCACGTTGTCATCTGGCTCGAAATGACACGGAGACCGCAATCAAGTTTCACAAACGGGCCTGTATAACCCGAGAAACAGCTGTTCCTTATTGGATTGATTATGCCGTGACACTAATTGTTGCGGGAGAGATTGAACAGGCATCGGATATTTTGGAACAGTTATCCGAGAGAGCGCCTGCCGACCAGATGGTGCTTGCGCATCTCTCCCTGTGTTGGCGTATGCTTGATGATCCAAGGGCGCGCATACTAAACAACTTCGATCTTGTCGGCGAATATGAGCTGCCGACTCCACCGGGGTTCTCATCTCTCGCTGAATTTAATATGGCTCTGAACGAATGTTTGACTGAGTACCATACCAGCGAACACCACCCTCTGGAACAAACGCTGAGACAGGGCACACAGACTCAGGGTAATTTGTTCGCCCGAGAAAACCGACTGCTTCAGCTGCTGAAGAACAGTTTCCGCGGAGTCATCACCCGACACATCAAAAAAATGCAGGATATGCCTCCTCCGTATCCTGGATTTTCGACCGAGCGTGACTTTGATTTTGCTGCTTCCTGGTCTGTGCGACTCAGGGATCAGGGATTTCACACCCAACATATTCACCCCATGGGCTGGTTCAGTTCAGCCTATTATGTCGACCTACCTTCGGAACTCGAGTCCAGTGCAGATGACGCATCACCAAATGACCAGGGTGGCTGGATCAAGTTCGGCGAACCCAACCTTAAATGTACGCCACCACTGCAAGCGCAACATATTGTTAAACCTAAGGTTGGCAAACTGATCCTGTTTCCCTCTTACATGTGGCATGGAACTATTCCATTTAAATCTGCAGAAACGAGGACGACTGTCGTGTTTGATGCAGTTCCTTCTGACCATTAATCCTGTTTGAAACAAACTATCAGCGGCACCTTATCTAATGTTCTTCCACACACGACAAACACAACAACATGCTACAATTCACTCATCTTTTCACCAGCGGAACCTCTTTATGCGGCGTTTATTTTTTCCTTTCCTGACAGTGTTGTGCTTGATCGCCCCGCTGTCAGATGGCTTCGCCCAAATATCAGCCAGCTCTGCAGATTTCGATACCCAGACAATCACGTTGGCACTCACTCAAGAACCCCCTCAGCTCAACAGTATGAAGGCAACCGATCAGGTGAGTGCGCTGATATTAGGCCATGTAATGGAGGGTCTTCTTAGCTACGATCGTCGCGGAAAAATTATTCCAGGTGTCGCGGAAAAATGGGAAATCGACTCAACTGGCGCAACTTTCTGGTTACGTAAAGACGCTAGGTGGAGCGATGGTAAACCTGTCACCGCAGACGACTTTTTGTTCGCATGGCAAACCGCACTTAAACCTGAGACTGCATCTGAATACAGTTTTATATTGTATTCAATAGGGAACGCAGAGGACATTAACAAGGGCAAGAAACCAACGGAATCGCTTGCTGTCACTGTTGTTGACGACCATACACTAACGGTCGAGTTTGAAACGCCTATTGGTTATTTTGACAAGCTTGTTGCTTTCACTACTTTCTTTCCTGCTCGACGTGACTTTTTTAAGGCTCGGGGCGACAGCTACGGCGCTGACGCAAAAGACTTGCTCTTCAATGGTCCTTTCAGAATGACTGATTGGGTTCACAGTGCATCTTTGAAAATGGTGAAGAATGAACACTATTGGGACAGAGACAATATCCACTTAAATGCAATCAATGCTGACTACATTACAGAGGACTCACGGGCGAGATTAAACCTTTACATCGACGGCAAAATTGTCCACACCAGACTCGATGGAGAAACCTACAAAGATGCCCTGACCCAACGACAGCGAATTCGTAGCTTTACTACAGGCTCGGTCTTCTACTTGGAATACAATTTCCGCGAAGACAGGATAACGACAAATCGAAATTTACGTAAGGCTATCCAACATGTATTTGACCCGGAAGAATTCGTCAACAAGGTGTTAGCCACCCCAGGGAATTTACCTGGCCGAAGTCTGTTTCCCGTATGGCTCGGTGGCGTTGAAGATAAATTCCGACGTGAATACAAAGCAGCGGAGCCTAAGATTGATCTGGCACTTGCAAGAGATTATCTTGAAAAAGCAAAGGTAGAATTAGGTGTCGAGAAAATTCCACCGCTCGTATTACTCGTTGGGAACTCACCTACATCAGCAAAACAAGCAGAGTACCTACAGGGCGTATTCAAAGAGAAACTTGATATAGATGTCAAAATCGACATACAGACCTTTAAACAACGTCTAGCAAAAATGACATCCGGTGATTTTGATATGGTCGCTGCTGGCTGGGGTCCCGACTTTGATGACATCATGACTTTTGGGGATCTGTTCGCATCATGGAACCTGAATAATCGAGGCAGATATAACAATCCCGACTACGATAGGCTTGTCCGAATTGGCATGACGAGTGCTGATCCCAAAACGCGAATGGACGCCATGGGGGAACTACAGAGGATTCTCACTGAAGATGCGGTCATCATTCCACAATATGAACAAGGTGTTATTTACCTCATGCATCCGAAAGTTAAGGGTGTCGTGCGCAGGGTCGTGGGCGCAGACCCTGATTTTCGACGTGCCAGAATAGTCAAGTAATACGATAATGTTAGCGTATACATTTAAGAGATTGTTGGCTGGTGTTGTCACCGTTTGGTTTATTGCTACTGCTACATTTATCGCAATGCACTCTGTGCCTGGCGATCCGCTGATGAACGACAAAGCCGTCACAGCAGAAATTCGAGCAAACCTAGAAAAAAAATATGGCCTAGATAAGTCAGGCCCGGAGCAGTACCTCATTTTCATGAGTAACATGTTGAGGGGGGACTTCGGTATTTCCTTCACGCAGCAGAATAGAAAAGTTAATGACATCATACGAGATCATTTTCCTGTTTCCGCCACATTAGGTTTGTTAGCGGTCTTTTTTGCAGCTATCGGAGGTATCGTATGGGGGGCGCTAACAGCGATCTACCGCAACCGCTTGCCGGATATCATCATCATGTTTCTTGTTATCCTAGGCATTTCAGTACCCAGTTTTGTATTCGCTGCGCTTGGACAGTTAAGCCTGGTAAAAATCAATCAACTTCTCGGTTCCTCTGTGATTCCCGTAGCCGGCTGGGGAACCTTCGGACACATGTTGGTCCCCTCTCTCGTTCTCGGTCTTGGTACCATGGCACTACTTACCCGTCTCATGCGATCTTCTATGCTCGAAGTAGTCAATGAAGACTACATTAAAACCGCCAAAGCCAAAGGGCTTTCTCCGATAAGGATCTTCTTCAAGCACCAATTGAGAAACGCTATTTTGCCTGTGTTAACAGTCCTTGGCCCTCAGATTGCCGCGATTACAACGGGCGGGTTCGTAGTAGAGCTTGTTTTCGCCATTCCCGGACTTGGACGATATTTCGTTCAAGCGGTACAGCAACTAGATTATACAGTGATCATGGGGACAACCGTTTTTTACGGCGCATTTCTTGTTTTTATGGTGATTCTGGTTGATATCATTTACGGCTTTGTCGATCCTCGTGTACGCCTCCAGTAGGCATCGGGAAAAACCAAGGCAAAGAGCGATGACGCGCTAATCTGAGTAACAAAGAGCTATGACTGACTCAACACTTTTGAAAACCCGATTGCAAGCTGTCAGCAATCTGGATTTTTCACCTTCGGACACGGTACAAAGCGCCGAGCAAATCTCCCGACCTTCTTTATCCTACTGGCAGGATGCCTGGATTCGATTGAAGAAAAACACCCGGGCGCTTGTTTCGCTTTACATCGTCATAGGTTTAGCACTCTTTACCCTAGCAGGCCCCATCCTATGGCAAGTTGACCCAGCGCTTCAGGACCTGAATCAGTTATCACAGGCGCCCTCTTTACCGAAACAGGCGATTTTTGTTGAAGAACACACCCGCTGGGAAGGCATTGTGCTTGAGAACTTTCCGGCAGAGCCAGAGGCGTTTCTGGACGTGCTTCCAGCGCCCACCAACCTCCGTACAGCAGAGACAGCAACGACCCAAGCCGTCCGTATAGCCTGGGATCCCGTTGTTGGTGCTGGTGGGTATGCCGTTTACAGAAACCAACACCTACCGGAAAGTATCAACGACCTTGGTTTACCGCTTGGCACAAAGCTCGCAGGCAACGAAGTTAGCTACGAAGATCGACTTAACGTCGAGGGTCGCGATTACTATTATTCCATTGTCTCAACTGACGGATATGATGAGTCTGACACTTACATCACGTTAAAAGTCACCCCTGACCTTGCTATTACAAAAACAGAAGCTTTGTCTCGGGGGCTTATTACTGAGGAATCAATCGTCGCAAATGGCGAAACGATCGATCTGGAGTTTCATCCATTTGGCACAGACTACCTCGGTCGCGACATGCTCGCCCGTCTGATGGAAGGCGCTAGAGTTTCCCTTTTTATTGGCATCGTCGCGCCTTTTCTTTATGTCATGTTCGGCATTTTCTACGGCGGTTTCGCGGGCTACTTCGGCGGTAATCTGGATGCCATTCTGATGCGATTTGCAGACTTTGTCGTCGCACTCCCTTTTCTCCTGTTCATGATTTTGTTCAAGATAGCTTTTGGCATCGGACCAGGTGAAAGCGGTGTGTTACCGATGCTAATAGCATTGGTGCTGCTGGGTTGGCCAGCGACCGCGAGACTTGTTAGGGGGCAGGTTTTACAAATCAGAACGCAGGGCTATATCGAAGCGGCCAGACTATTGGGCGCGAAAGACCATTATCTGATCATTCGTCATATCATCCCTAACACCATGGGTGTCATTTTGGTGACGCTAACCTTCGCCGTGCCGGCTGCAATTTTTACTGAAGCTTTTTTGTCATTTATTGGTATGGGCGTTGCGCCGCCCACACCCTCATGGGGTTCGATGTGCAACGAAGGTGTTAAAACCATGCTAAGTCACCCTCATGAACTGTTCTTTCCAGCGCTGTTTATCAGCACCACCGTACTCGCATTCAACTTGCTTGGTGACGGGTTAACCGAGGCGCTAGACTCACGCATGCGATCAAGAGAATAGCAATGACAGATTCAATACTCGAGGTAACTGATCTAAGCGTCGAATTTGCCACCTATGGCGGCCGAGTAAAGGCTGTACGAGGAGTCAGTTTCGACGTTAAAGCCGGAGAAACTCTGGCGATCGTCGGAGAGTCCGGTTGCGGGAAGTCGGTCACTGTACAGTCATTAATGGGGATTATCCCAATGCCGCCAGGTGAAATTACTGGCGGCGTCGCGAAACTCAACGGCAAAGATATTCTCGGCTTAACATCAAAAGAAGCGAACGAATTCCGCGGAGTGAAAATAGGCATGATTTTTCAAGATCCTATGACCTCGCTGAACCCTACGATGACAATCGGTGATCAAATCGCCGAAACGTTAATGGTACATCGGGGCATGGGTAAAAAGGATGCATTTGATCGAGCGGTAGAGTTACTCGACAAAACCAAGATTTCTGAAGCGGCAAAGCGAGCAAAACAATATCCTTTCGAATTCTCAGGCGGCATGCTCCAGCGGGCGATGATCGCGCAAAGCCTCGCCTGCAACCCCTCACTATTGATTGCGGATGAACCCACGACGGCACTGGACGTCACCATTCAGGCACAAATTCTCGAGTTAATGTCTGAGCTTCAGCGTACCGAAAACATGTCAATTATTCTTATCACTCACGATCTAGCTGTGGTCGCTCGCATGGCGGACAGAGTTGCGGTGATGTATGCCGGTCAGATTGTTGAGTCTGGCACAGTCGATGAGATTTTCTACGAATCAGCCCATCCATATACACTCGGACTCCGAGCAGCGATGCCATCAAATAAGACAACCCGCGAGAAGAAGTTAACACCGATTCTCGGAAGCCCCCCGGACCTGTTTCATCCTCCTACAGGTTGCGGCTATTTCGCCCGTTGCCCCTATGCCATGAAGTCCTGCGAGAAGATGCTACCTCCAGAGTGTCTACTCACCGCCGAGTCAAACCACCAATCCAGATGTTGGCTCCAACACCCGGATGCACCCGAGGTCCAGGAATTGTTTCAACCCGCCCGTACTCAAGAGGAAGCCCCTGATGCTGGTTAAAACAGAAAACCTGAAGAAGCACTTTCAGATTGGTCGAGGTCAAAATTTACACGCAGTCGACGGACTCTCCATCGAAATCGCAGAAAATGAAATTCTGGGCCTGGTCGGAGAAAGCGGTTCTGGAAAATCAACTTTTGGTAAGACGCTCATAGGGTTGCATCCTGCCACTTCAGGCAAAGCTTATTACAAGGGGGAGGAATTACCACAAAGATTCACCGCCGCGGACCATTTGAAATACTCTCGGGAACTTCAAATGATTTTTCAAGACCCTTACTCCTCTCTGAATCCTAGAATGACCGTGTTAGATATTGTTGGGGAAGGCATCTCAATTCAAGGACAACACACACAAAGTCAGGTCAAGGAGCTTGTGGCCGAGTGGTTGATAAAAGTTGGGCTTAATGCAGACCACATGTCCCGCTACCCTCACGAGTTTTCTGGCGGACAGCGACAGCGAATTGGCATCGCTAGGGCAATGATTATAGAACCCAGATTCGTCGTCTGCGACGAGCCTATTTCAGCCCTTGACGTCTCTGTTCAGGCCCAGGTAATCAATCTGCTTGATGAACTGAAACGCTCAATGGGTCTGACCATGCTCTTTATCGCTCATGACCTCTCGATGGTCAGATATGTATCAGACCGGATGGCAGTCATGTATTTGGGTACGCTGGTAGAAATGGGACCATCAGATCAGGTGTTTTTCGAGCCACAGCATCCCTATACAAAACTACTTATCGAATCTAACCCAGAACCTGACCCCAGGCTCGAAAGAGAACGTGGATTTGTACCAATACAGGGTGAAATCACTTCGCCTGTCAATGTAGGCGCAGGCTGCAGGTTTGCCGACAGGTGTCCCAGTATGTCAGAACAATGCCAACGGGAAACGCCACCGATCACTCAAATTGCCAGCGACCACGTGGTCAGCTGCCATTTGTTTAGCTGAATAAGATTCAAGTGATCAGGCGCAGGTGTCGAGAAAACCTAAACACTTGTCTGCCATCCGGGTCACTGAATGTTCATCGGTATATTGTGACAGTCCGGCTATCGGTACCCAGGCAAGATCGTGGGATTCTTCACTGATGACATAATGATCGTCACTTCCGCACTGGATAAGAAATCGGCAGTCATAGTGGAAATGTTCAGGTTCATTTTTTCGTGCCGGAATAAGATGAATATCAATATCCAGTATCGCCGACGAAGGTAAATGTAATGCGCTAAGCCCGGATTCTTCCGTCGCCTCTTTCAGCGCTACCTCAGCAACATCAGACATGCCATCCGCATGGCCTCCCGGTTGCAGCCATTTGTTCAGCTTCTTGTGGTGAGTCAGTAACGTGCGTGACGCAGACTCATCAATGATCCAGGCAGACCCTGTTACGTGGCCTGCTAGCAGTTCGCGTGAAAAACAATCCGGGTTTTCCCTGACGAACCGCTCGAGATGACCAGTTGTCTCTACCTCCAGCGGATAACGAAGGCGATAGTCCGCGATAAGTTCGAGCAGTTGGGTGCGATGGGGCATAACTACCTCAGCTGCCAGACGCTTCTGAAAAGCATATTAGGCAATATCGACCAACCTTGGGGGCGGCAAATTAGTATTTGATTGCTCATCAAACAAATCGACTAATTGCCCTGTCATCGCGTCGCCAAGTTGATCGGCATCGGTGATCGTCACTGCACGGCGGTAATGATGTGTTACATCGTGACCAATGCCGATAGCAACCAATTCAACCGGAGACTGGTTTTCAATTTTATCGATCGCGTATTTCAAGTGTTGCTCGAGATAGTTACTGGAGTTGACCAACAGCGTGCTGTTATCTACCGGCAAGCCATCAGATATCACCATCAGAATTCGTCTGTCTTCAGGACGACCTACAATTCTATTGTGAGCCCAGAGTAACGCTTCACCATCGATGTTTTCTTTCAGCAGTTCTTCCCGCATCATCAATCCAAGATTACGTCTGGCTCTGCGCCAGGGCATATCTGCCGCTTTGTAAATGATGTGTCTAAGATCATTCAAGCGCCCCGGTTGGGCAGGTTTTCCATGCTGAAGCCACATCTCTCTGGATTGGCCGCCACGCCATGCGCGGGTTGTGAATCCAAGAATCTCAACCTTTACCGAGCAGCGTTCGAGAGTTCGACCCAGTATGTCAGCACACATCGCTGCAATCGTGATGGATTTACCTCGCATGGATCCTGAACTATCGATCAACAGTGACACGACCGTATCTTTGAACTTCATATCCTTTTCTTGCTTAAAAGCAAGAGGATGAAAAGGGTCCATAATGATATTGGTCAATCTGGAGGTATCAAGCGCACCCTCTTCCAGATCGAACTCCCAGGTCCTATTTTGCTGGGCCATCAGCTTTCGTTGAAGCCTGTTTGCTAACTTGCTGATGACTATTTGCGAGTTCTGCAAATGTTTATCGAGTACTCCTCGAAGACGTTCAAGTTCAACGGGCTCACATAGTTCATCGGCAAAAACGACTTCATCGAAATTGTCCGCATAGAATTTGTATTCGCTTTCTTTCGGGCGCAGCCAGTTTTGTTCGGCGAGCGTATCTGGCGGTGCACCGGCTTCGTCTTGCTCACCCTCACCCTCAGCCATATCCATTGCATCTACATCTACCGGCACTTCACCCTCAATGGCATCCGATAGATCAGCATCAGCGCTCATTTCCTGATCAGAACTTTCACTTCCAGTTTCAGTTTCCACCTCTTCCGCTTCCGCGTCCTGATCTTCGGAATCGGCATCGCTGTTTTCTTCGCCCCACTGATCGGACAAACCAAGATCATAAATCATCTTGTGCGCCAGCTTTGCAAACGCTTCCTGGTCGTACATCGCATCGCCAAGGGCTTCTACCTGATCACCGACTTGGCTGTGAATATGATCACGCCACAAATTGAGGATATCCGCCGCGGGCTTTGGCAAATCACCGATGAGTTGTTCCCGAATGTAAAACCCAACCGCTTCGCCGAGGGGAGAGTCCTCCTGCCTCACTACATTGTCGAACCCTTTCTCGATACAATGCTGCCCTAACTCAGCTGTCAGGTTGTCTTGGACACCTCGCATCAAGTATGAGCCTATCGCTGCAACTCTTGCATCTTCAACGCAATCGAATACTTCCTGCGATATACCGGCATCTGGGCGACTTTTTGTGTGTTCGACTTCATCGTGAAAACGGGCGTTCAGCGCAAATTTGTCAGAGGTTCCACGCAGTGCCGCGAGTTCGGCATCCGTCAGGCCGCTGCCTTTATCAGGCAAGGGAATACGCGCTCGATTCCCCTGAATATAAGCTTTACCGCGACCAAAACTCACCGATAACTCTTCATTACCGGATATCGCCTTCATCGTGGCCGTTACTGCCTGTTTAAAGACCTCTGTTTGATCATCTAGCTGGGACATTTTAGTTACGCTAATACCACGTTAGAACTTGATTCAGGCAGTTCTTCACCCATACAACGCTGATAGTATTCAGCGACAATAGGCCGTTCTGTCTCGTCACACTTGTTGAGAAACGTCAGGCGGAAAGCAAACCCATAGTCGTTAAAAATGCGCGCATTTTCCGCCCACATAATGACCGTTCGAGGAGACATCACAATCGAGATATCACCATTGATGAAGCCCTGACGAGACAACTCAGCAATAGAAACCATGTGCGAAACAGTCTTGCGATCAATCTCAGGTAACTTGGAGCAAACAATGTCCGTTTCTTTCTCGTGACTAAGATAGTTCAGCGTTGTCACAATATTCCAACGGTCCATCTGACCCTGGTTAATCTGCTGGGTGCCGTGATACAAGCCCGTGGGATCGCCTAAACCAATCGTATTTGTCGTCGCGAACATCCTGAAAAATTTGTGCGGTTCAATTACCTTACTCTGGTCAAGCAAGGTCAACTTTCCTTCGACCTCGAGTACACGTTGAATAACAAACATGACGTCGGGTCGACCCGCGTCGTACTCGTCAAATACCAGCGCGCAGGCATGCTGGAGCGCCCAGGGCAACAACCCTTCTTTAAATTCGGTGATCTGTTGGCCATCTTTCAACACAATGGCATCTTTACCTACAAGATCAATACGGCTGACATGACTATCCAAGTTAATTCGAATACAAGGCCAGTTAAGACGCGCAGCAATCTGTTCAACATGCGTCGATTTTCCTGTGCCATGAAAGCCCTGAATCATGACGCGACGGTTATGGGCAAATCCTGCGAGAATCGCCAATGTTGTTTCATGATTAAACAGATAGCTCTCGTCAATGGGTGGCACATGATCGCCACGTTTTGAAAACGCGGGCACCTTCAAATCAATATCTAAACCAAAAACTTCACGCACATCAATTTGCGTATCCGGTATTCCATCCCCTAACAGGGCTTTACCTTGTTCCGTCATTACGACCACTACCTTTGTTGCTGAACACTATTGTTAATTTCCTGACCAATCACATCTCGTTTATCGTCTTCCACTGAGCGTTTCACCAAGCATTTCACCAAGCATTTCACCGAGAGAAGAGAACATAAAAAATCCCACGAGACAGCCTTGATAACACTCAGCAGCCTGGGTGGGACACATGGTCTGATCTTTCAGATCCGCGTAGCCGAAAACCGAAGGGGTTGGTATTAGCGAAGACGAAAGAATAGCGAGAAAATAGGTAAAATACCATCAACAAACCATCATCCGGTTCAGTGGCTGATACCCAAAACCACGCGGGTTCAAAAACAGAGATTCAAGCAGCTAATTTGCTTCCAGACAGGTGTAACACCAGACTGGTTAATTCATCCCAGGGATTGCCTTGACCGATACCTTTGATCATTTTGTCAATGCGCGACAAATGCTGGATCATCGATTCAAAATCGACGACGCTATGCGCGCTAACGCAACGCCCCACCACCCGTGTGCGCTTACTCATGACTCTCTGACTACGCATCACTGCGTCTACGCTTTGACCTGCTTCTGTTGCCATTGCTATTTTGATTAGACTTCTGATTTCACGGGCAAGCATGCGTGTGATACCGAGCTTTTCCGCATTTTCCAGCCGCAAATTCTGCAAAATCTTCAGGGCTCGACGACTATTTTGGCTCAAACTGGCATCAATGAGCCCGAAAACGTCATAACGAGAATTATCTGCTACACCTGACTGAATGTCGGGAACATCCACATGACCATCAACGCAACTTAGCCTTAAACGCTCAATATCCTGAACCGCGGCCAGCAGATTGCCCTCGATACGCGCTGCGAGCGCATTAATCGCTTCACGTGTCGCATTCAACCCGGCAACCTTAAAACGCTGACCTAACCAACTCGGGAGATCCTTGGGCTCTATTGGCCAGATTTGAACAAAAGCACCACGTGCTTCCAGCGCTTTAAACCACTTGGTTCCCTGACTTCGTTTGTCCATCTTTGGAAGCACGAGCAACATACAGGTGTCTTCGGGAATATTTTCAGCAAACTGTGTTAAAGCTGCACCACCCTTATCTCCGGGCTTTCCATTAGGTAAGCGGATTTCGAGTATTTTTTGTTCCGCAAAAAGGCTCATACTGTTGGCACTAAACAGAACCTCCTCCCAATCAAAATTTGCTTCCGCATGGAACAAATCCCTCTGACTGAACCCTGCTTTTTTTAACTGGCTTCGAATCAAATCACAAGACTCTTGCACTAACAGCGGTTCATCACCGCTGACGATATAAATCGGGGATGCGCCCTGCTTGAGTTGTGCAACAAGTTTATTTGGATAAACCTTCATAGGCTTTAACCGGCCGGTTGGGGCGCTTGCGCTGCCTTCATGCTTGCATTGATTCGTTGCAATAACTGGCCGATGACATCGCGCCTCATTTCCTCATTGAGCAGTGATTCTTCCTCATTGCTGCCGACCAAGCTTGAACTATCAAATGTATAGATTCGCTCAGTACGAATGCGCGTGGGCGGAATAAGGACATCCCCACCCCTCGTCAATACTTCAAAGCCAACTTCCAGCGTTAATTCATATTCAGCCACGTTAATTTGCCCTGTTGTCGATACAGGCCTTCGGCTAAACCTTTCACGATCGAGACGAATGCTCACTTGCGCATTGCCGTTGCTAGTAAATTCAACGCCCGACTGCTCCAAGGAGTCAATCAATTCTCGCGCCAGCGCACCGCTATTATCGATAGCGTTCAGATAGACAGATTCAAGCAGTATGGTTGTCTGCCCAGTCCCCCGAAGCTGAAACCCGCAACTCGATAGACCCGATGCAATAACGGCCAGAAGAATGACAACACGGGCTACAGATCGCTTTTGATCTGCTGCGTTACCAAGCCGATTCAGGGCAAAGTTAATTCGACTGTAAAAATGTGTGAGCATAGTCATTACGATACAACGAAATTGATGAGCTTATTTTTTACATAAATGATTTTTCGTACATTCTTGCCTTCGAGAAAACGACTTACATTATCGTCCTGCTTCGCTATTAGCTCAACACCTTCCTGTGGTGCGTCGACGGGAGACTCAAATTTGCCACGTAGCTTTCCGTTCACTTGCACAATAAGTTCGACACTGGTCTTTTCAAGCGCACTTTCGTCAACGCCCATCCATTCTGCTGATTCCAGCGCAGTGCCAGTCAGGTTAGCCCACAATTGATGACAAATATGAGGCGTAATTGGCGCCATCATCAATAACGCCGCAGACAATGCTTCCTGCACAACTGCACGCCCCTGCGCACTGTTGTCATCAAATTTAGCAACGTGATTCATCAATGACATCACGGTCGAGACCACCGTGTTGAAATTTAGTCGACGTCCGTAGTCATCATCTGCCTTCATTAACGATTCATGTACGATCCTGCGCAACCCTTTCTGCTTGTCATTGAGACTCGACACATCAAGCGGCTCGGTTTTTCCTCGCGCCACATGTTGCTCCACGCCTAACCAAAGTTTCGTTCTTAACCAGCGTCCAGCAGATTCAACCCCGTGTTCTGACCATTCAAACGATTGCTCAGGCGGCGCGGCAAACATCATCGCCATACGCACAGCATCAGCACCATATTTGTCTAACAACTTCTGCGGGTCACCCGCATCACCTGCGGATTTTGACATTTTGGCGCCATCTTTTAAGACCATACCAAGAGACAACAACCTCTTAAAAGGCTCATCGCCATCAACCAAACCTTCATCCCGCATCACTTTGTGAAAAAATCGAGCATAGAGGAGATGAAGAATTGCATGCTCTTCGCCGCCGACATAGTGATCAACTTGCCCCCAGTACTTAGCTCTTTCATCTAACATACCGTCTTTAAAGCCACTGCTAGCAAAGCGGGAGTAATACCATGAAGATTCCATAAACGTGTCAAAGGTATCTGTTTCTCGTTCAGCATCTCCTCCACATTTGGGACAGGGGACTTGCGACCAAGATGGCATCTTCTTGATTGGAGAACCGACACCTTCAAACGCGACATCTGTAGGCAGCACTACCGGTAACTGATCATCGGGCACGGGAACCGAACCACAGGCGTCGCAATTAATAATCGGAATAGGGCAGCCCCAGTACCTCTGGCGGGAAACACCCCAGTCTCTGAGCCGATAATTAACCTGTTTTTCTCCTAGCCCCTTGCTAGCTAATGTTGCAGCGACGGCATTAAAAGTATCTGTAAAGTTTTTACCCGAAAATTCACCAGAATTGACCGAAATACCATTTTTGGTCAGGTAGGCTTCCTTCTCAATGTCGCATGTGTCGTTCGAGCCTTCAGCCGGTGCGACCACCTGAATGATTGGTAACTCGTACTTTTTCGCAAATTCCCAGTCTCTCTGATCATGCGCCGGCACCGACATCACCGCGCCGGAGCCGTATTCCATCAGCACAAAATTGGCAACCCATATAGGGACACTTTCACCCGTCAGAGGATGCGTTGCCACCAACCCCGTATCCATACCCAACTTTTCAAGTTTCGCCATGTCCGCTTCGGCAACTTTTACCCTGTTACACTCCGCAAGAAATGCCTGCAGCTCTGGCTTTCCATTTGCCGTTGCAGTCTTAGCAGCGGCGAGCGCAACGGGGTGTTGGGCGGCGACGGCAAGATAAGTTGCGCCCATCAGCGTGTCAGGCCGGGTCGAATAGACATCCAGTTTTTCGACCGGCAATTGCTGGGACGCGGGCACAGGAAATGAAATCTCAACACCCTCAGAGCGCCCTATCCAGTTGCGCTGCATTGTTTTAATTTTTTCTGGCCAACCGTCAAGCCCATCAAGGTCATTCAACAACTCTTCTGCATAATCAGTGATCTTCACAAACCACTGAGCGAGTTCGCGACGCTCAACCAGCGCATCAGATCGCCAACCCCTGCCGTCAATTACCTGCTCGTTCGCAAGCACCGTCTGGTCAACCGGATCCCAATTCACCCAGGCCGCTTTTTTGTAAACCAGACCTCTTTCGAACATTTTTGTAAAAAACCATTGCTCCCAGCGATAATACTCAGGTTCACAAGTTGCAAGCTCGCGACTCCAATCATAGGCATAACCCAGGTTCTTCAACTGATTTTTCATGTGTTCGATGTTTTGCATCGTCCACTTCTGGGGCGGCACATTGTTCTTGATCGCTGCGTTTTCTGCGGGCAAACCAAAGGCATCCCATCCCATCGGCTGCATCACATTCTTGCCCTGGAGTCTTTGGTAGCGCCCGATGACGTCGCCCAGTGTGTAATTCCGGACATGACCCATATGAAGTTGTCCGCTGGGATACGGAAACATGGACAAGCAATAAAACTTTTGCTTTTCGCTATTTTCGCTTGCAACGTAAATGCCGGAGTCATCCCATTCTTTTTGGACAAGGGATTCAGCTTGACGCGGATCATAGCTTTCGCCCCTTGAGGCTTCTTGATCCGAAGTTTGATTGCCGGGTGATTGTTCAGTCATTTGTGAGTTCTTGTCCGAAATTCGATGATATTTAGTTAAAAGTGTCGACCCTTTTCATTCGTTTGCCATGAGATGAACAAGTCACCGAACGATGGGGATGCTGCACGTAGCCTTTATTGTCCATACTTGGACGAGCGCCGGCGAAGCATGCTAAAAAAACGAATTCTACCTGATAGAGCCCGGTGATACATTCACTAATAAGGGGTTTGACGCGCGTTGGTCGCGTTAGTCCCGTTGGACCCGAAAAATTAAGCAGGCGTACATGCGGTTTCGATCCCGATATCCCACCATGCGCATAAAGTTTTTGATATGGCGGATCGATCTTATGACAAAAACCTTGCTCGCTTCGCTCATGATCTACTTTGCTACTGCTAGGTGACTCTACTAAATCAAATAGATGATTTACGCCCGCTAAAAATAAGACACAAAACTACGAGCAAAGCGGCCCCGAGAACCGGAGTATTCCCCAACCAGGCGTAGGGAGTCACGCCTTTCATCGCGCGAACCTCACCCCTTAAAACGCCGGGCTCGAACTGGGGTAAAGAACCCTGCACCCTACCTTTGTGATCAATAATCGCGGTAATGCCGTTGTTGGTTGCCCGCACCATATATTTACCATTTTCTATCGCCCGCATTCTCGCCATCTGAAAGTGCTGCCAAGGCCCAATAGAGTCGCCAAACCAAGTGTCGTTACTCATTGTAATCAGTATATCCGGGTCAGTTACGGTTCGCCGAACAAGATCACCAAAAACAACTTCGTAACAAATAGACAATGATAACGTCAGATCACCCGCCGTCAGCGGCGTCTGCTTTTCGGGCCCTGGCTGATTATGAGACATGGGGAGATCAAGGAAAGTAATCAAACCTCGCAGCTGATTTTCGAGAGGTACATATTCTCCGAAGGGCACCAGGTGCCGTTTGACATACTGCCCACTGCCTTGGCCAATCGACACGGCGGAATTCTGAAACCCGCCATTAGAATCTCTGTCGGGTATCCCGAGGACAAGAGTCGAGCCGCTGTCGCCGGCTATCCTGTCCAGTTTTTCGAGTTGCCCAAAGGCATTTTGACGGAAAAGTGTAATTGACGCCTCTGGCCAAACGATTAACTCCCTTCCCCATTCTGAGCTAGTCAGGCGTGTATAGGTTTCAAGAATCGGCCCGATCATTTGACGGGTCCATTTGGTTTTTTGATCAATGTTCCCCTGCACTGCACTGACCGTGACAACTCTATCACCAGCCGTGTGCTCATAATTGCTAAGGATAAAACCCATGCCCCAGATTACGACTACAACAACCAAACTCGTCCTCGCAAGACCTGTATGAGCCGGTTGCTTTGCCACCTGAAGATAAAGAGTAGCCGCAGTAACCAGCGCCAAGACACTCAAGCTGTACACACCCAGCACTGGCGCGAACCCGACGAGTGGCGTCTCAATATGAGCATACCCAAGCAGCAACCACGGAAAACCGCTGAACAACCAACTCATCACCCATTCTCTAAGCACCCAAACCGCAGGAAAAGCTAACAACAACCCAAAGGGGAGAAATCGAAAAAAACGCAAATAGATGTAGCCTTGGACCGCAAACAGCAAGGATATCGACAGCGCAAACAGCAACACGAGAAACGATGCAAGTAGCAAAGACGCGCCACCATGCACATGAATGCTTACAAAGACCCAAGAAATACCGCTCGTATATAATCCCACGCCAAATAGATAGTACCGGAGCACGCCTGTTAGACGTTTAACCGATTGAGTCACTGTCAGCAGCAATATCAAACTGACAATAGCCAGCGGCCAAATATCGAATGGTGAAAAACTGAGGGTGCAAATCACACCAGCGAGAACAGCGACAAGATGTCCTCGCCAATCGGCTCCTGTCAACAATGAAGCCTGTATATTCCTGCTGCGCGCGTCCGACACAACGATCAGATCAAGCCGGAGGGATCAGGTGAAGCAGCCGTATTCTTCGATTATCTGCATTTAACACCTTGAACTGAAAGCCCTCTATGTTTATTTCTTCATCTCTCTCTGGCAAATGCCCAAAATGCTGAGTGACGATACCACCAATCGTGTCGTACTCCTCTTCACTAAAGCTCGCCTTAAAGAACTCGTTAAATTCGTCTATCGGTGTCAGCGCCTTCACCGTAAAATCACCTTCCACATGAGACTTGATAAAGTCCTCATCACCAAGGTCATACTCGTCTTCGATGTCACCAACAATTTGCTCTAGCACATCCTCAATGGTGACAATACCGCTCACGCCACCATACTCATCGTAAACAACAGCGAGGTGATTATGTGTGGATCTGAACTCCTGCAACAAAATATTCAGGCGTTTGCTTTCAGGAATTGCGGTACAGGGTCGCAGCAGATCCCTGAGATTGAACTTTGTTTTTCGATCCTTGAGCGCTAGTGGCAACAGATCCTTGGCAAGCAAAATACCAACAACGTCATCCGGGCTTTCTCCGATGACTGGAAAACGTGAGTGACCGGATTCGATCACAACCTGCAACAATTCTTCGGGCGACATATCCATGCGGACAACAGCCACCTGCGAGCGCGGAATAATAATTTCCCGAGCTTGCATCTCGGCTACGACCAAAGCACCTTCTATAATGCTTAGAGCCTCAGCGTCCAGTAACTGACGTTGTTCGGCTGCCCGAAGTGTTTCGATCAGTTCACTGCGCGAACTTGGCTCACCTGTAAGCGCCATACCAAGTCGCTCTAACCAGCCCCTGTCGCTACTCGATCCTTCCTCTGCCATGACTAATCTTCCTAACTCTGGTGCTGGGCACTAAACGCGCAACCCTTTGAGCAACATTTACTGTTGGTACGGGTCATCGACCCCCAACCCTCTGAGTATACTGATCTCAATTCGTTCCATCTCTTCTGCTTCTTCGTTCTCAACGTGATCATACCCAAGTAGATGCAACATGCCATGAATAATCAAATGTGCAAAGTGCGCGCGCGGTTCTTTCACCTGCGTCTGCGCCTCCGAGACAACAACGGGGGCACAAATAACAATATCACCCAAAAGGTTGGCACCAACGTCGAGTTCAATTGATTGAGGAAAGGCAAGCACATTAGTCACCTTGTTCACGTCACGATAGTCTCGATTTAAACCTTTGATCTCGGATTCCGAGACGATTCTCACACACACCTCGGCTGGTTGGCCATCCCCGCCGAGGTTTCTCAAAACCTCGCAAGCCCAGCGACAAATGTCAGCATTACCCGGCATCCAGGATTCAGCTTGCACGGCCCACTGCACATCAACCTGATGCGGCAATGCGCTCCCGGTCAAATCCTCTGTCGATTTCTCGGTCATCAGCGCCTCAGCCATTCTCACTTCGATCGTAGGCTTCAACGATCCTCTGCACCAGCGGATGTCTGACAACATCTCTGGAACTAAAGTGCGTAAAGGATATCCCATTGATATCCTTAAGCACCGTCAGTACATGGCGCAGCCCGGACATCGTTTTGTTGGGCAGATCTATTTGAGTAATATCACCGGTCACGACTACAGTAGAGCCGAAGCCAACCCGTGTTAAGAACATTTTCATTTGCTCCACGGTTGTATTTTGACTTTCATCAAGAATGATGTAGGAATCATTCAGTGTTCGGCCCCGCATATACGCCAAAGGGGCGACCTCAATCACGTTCTTTTCAATGAGCTTTTCAACGCGCTCAAAGCCTAACATTTCGTAGAGTGCGTCGTAGAGCGGGCGCAGATAGGGATCAATTTTTTGGCTTAGATCACCGGGCAAAAAACCTAGTTTTTCTCCTGCTTCAACCGCTGGTCGAACAAGCAGAATCCTCCTCACCTGCTCCTGCTCCAGCGCCTCAACAGCGCAGGCAACCGCAAGGTAGGTTTTACCAGTACCCGCCGGACCCACGCCAAAATTAATGTCGTTGGATCGAATGGCACGAATGTACCCGATCTGATTTCGTCCCCTCGGCTTGATACTCTTTTTACGCGTTGCGATGATAAAGTCGTTGCCATCAACTTCGGCATCGGACAAAGCCTCTACGCCGGATTCTTGCAAAAACAAATGGACCTTGTCCGAGGTTAAATTCACTCCGCTTGTCACTTCACTTGCCAATTGACCCAGCAATTCACCCGCGGCGACAACGAGTTCATCGTTACCGATAAGTTGAAAATCGTTGCCACGATTGTTGATGGTAATACCCAGGCGGGTTTCTATCTGACGCAGGTGTGAGTCGAATGGACCACAGAGGTTCGCAAGCTGTTGACTATCAATGGGCTCCAGAGTGACCTGGTGCGGCGCAGTATTTGTATCCAATGTCATTTTATGATGTTCACGGTTGATTAGAATATACCCTCGTGCTCGTGAGGAAAAGCGCAGATTCAGCTATATCTGCTTCAAATTTGGACGCCACGAAGCGAGTTAGGCAGGGCTTCGAGGATCTCGACGGTGACAAATTGACCAATGAGTGATCTATCGTCTTGCTTGAAGTTCACAACACGATTGTTTTCCGTGCGTGCCTGCAGTTCACCCGGATCTCTTTTAGAAGGTCCCATCACCAACACTCGCTGTCTAGAGCCGACCATATCGCGACTGATTTTCAGCGACTGCTGATTAATTCGCTGCTGCAACAACGCAAGTCTCTCTTTTTTGACCGCCATTGGGGTGTCATCCGGCAGCTCTGCTGCTGGCGTGCCAGGTCTGGCACTAAAAACAAAACTAAAAGACTGATCGAAACCAATTTGTGCAATGAGATCCATCGTATGCTCGAAATCTTTATCGGTTTCTCCAGGAAACCCTATAATAAAGTCAGAAGACATACTCAGGTCGGGGCGAATCTTCCTCAAACGTCGGATCTTTGACTTGTACTCAAGCACCGTGTGACCACGCTTCATTTTGGCAAGAATCCTATCCGACCCACTCTGAACCGGCAGATGCAGATGACTGACCAACTCCGGGACTTCAGCGTACACTTCGATCAGGCTATCACTGAATTCAACAGGGTGAGACGTTGTATATCTAATGCGATCAATACCCTCGATTTCAGCGACTAGGGTGATCAAATAGGCCAGGTCTGCCACGGTTCCATCGCCAATGTCACCACGATAGGCATTGACATTCTGACCTAGCAAATTGACCTCTCTGACTCCCTTCTCAGCAAGAGAGAGAATTTCCTGCAAAACATCCTTCAGCGGTCGGCTTACTTCTTCACCTCGCGTGTAAGGGACAACGCAAAAAGAGCAATACTTGCTACAGCCCTCCATGATGGACACAAACGCTGAAGGTCCATCGACAGAGGCTTCGGGCAAGCAATCAAACTTTTCTATCTCCGGAAAGCTGATATCGATTACCGCCGATTCGGTTTTATCAGCACCATCGATCAATTCTGGCAACCGGTGCAGGGTTTGTGGACCAAATATGAGATCAACATAGGGCGCCCTTTTGCTAATAGCTTCCCCTTCCTGGCTGGCTACACATCCACCAATGCCAATCTTAAGGTCTGGCTTCTTTGCTTTAATTTTGCGCCAGCGCCCGAGCTGATGAAACACCTTTTCTTGCGCTTTTTCCCTTATAGAACAGGTGTTTAGCAGAAGCAGGTCTGCTTCACTTTCCTGATCTGTTAATTCATAACCATGAGATTCTTTAAGCAAATCGAGCATGCGCGACGAATCGTACTCATTCATCTGGCATCCATGGGTTTTAATAAAAACTTTGTTCGTCGTCATGTTTAATTCGTGTTTAGGGCTGTTTTCCGGTTTTCAAATCCCATCAACGAGCAACCAGATAGAAAAGGGCCTGCATTATAGACACTCATATCTCCAGATAGAACCGCTATTCTGCCCGTAGTCTTCATTTCTGCCCTTGATTTTTCGATCATTGCCCTCATTTACCTGTAAGATAGAAAACCATGCGGTAATCTTATCCACCGCGCCCTTTAAACCTGCATAAACACTAAAAATCCATGACAAACACACC
Organism: uncultured Gammaproteobacteria bacterium; assembly: GCA_913050215.1. GTDB lineage: Bacteria > Pseudomonadota > Gammaproteobacteria > Pseudomonadales > Azotimanducaceae > UBA4582. The sequence goes on along the minus strand of CAJXBG010000018.1, from coordinate 20,801 downwards.
CATTTTCAAAATCATTTTCTTCAATCAAGGAGAAATCTTCGAAGTATATGCTCGTCAGATTTACCAAAGTGATTTGTATGGTTTTATCGAAATTGAGGAAATGGTTTTTGGTGAACGATCACAGCTAGTTGTTGACCCCAGTGAAGAGAAACTGAAATCTGAATTTGATGGCGTAAATCGCAGCTACATCCCAATGCACTCTATCGTCCGAATAGACGAAGTCGCCAAAGAAGGCGTTGGCAAAATTACCGAACCAAAATCAGGTAACGTTTCGCCCTTTCCTATGTCTGCATTTACCCCTAAGCCAAAAGATTAAGCAACGGATACTCCACCGAAATCCTGACGACATTGATGCCAGCCTCGGCGCCCTGCATCTCTTACTCTGTTTTCACCTTCTTTCCAGTCAACCACCAGATTTTCGGCAGCGGTGACAGCACTCACTGGCGTCGTTGTCGACTGATCCTCATAGGCGGGGCAATCTCCACAAGTTCTGCCACCGTCTGATCAAACCCGTGAAGTTTTAGATCCGGTGCTAGTTCCAGCAGCGGATTAAGCACAAACAAGCGCTGGTGCGCCCTGGGATGAGGCACCGTTAACCGTGGCGTTGAAATCGACTGATCGCCATAGCTGATAATATCCAGATCAATTACGCGAGACGCGTTAACCTTGTGGTCTGCGGGCCGCCCCATGGAGATTTCAATTTGTTGGAGGCTATCCAACAACTTCGCTGCTGACAGCTTTGTTCTTAATTCGACAACCCCATTAATAAAATCCCCAGCATCACGCCCCATTCCTGTCGCTTCGCTGAGCCAGAAAGAAGAACAACGCATCGTAGCGCCACCTATGCCTTCAAGCGCCTTCATCATCTGCTTTATGTAATCAACCCTCTTGCCCATGTTCGAGCCAAAGGCAATATAAACCAGCACCATATCGCTATTTGTATTGTTCACAAGGGTCTTGACCTCTCCTCGTTACATTGTCTAGGTCCGCAAAAGCGCCCTATCCCAAAACGACAGCCCAAAACCACTGCCCGAAACCACTGCCCCAGTGTCGCAGAGACACATCCCAATTCTCATTCAAAGCATGGTAGTTTACACTCTGGCACTATTATTGAAATTAAGTCACGAGAGGGTCAGCCATGAAAGCCGCTGTATTGAGAGAACACAATAAACCACTTGTCATTGAAGAAGTTCAAGTGTCTAAACCTGGTCCAAGAGAGGTGCTGGTGAGAACCGTCGCGGCAGGTGTATGCCACAGCGATGTGCATTTCATGGATGGTTCTTATCCTTACATGCTCCCTACGATTCTCGGCCACGAGAGCGCAGGTATTGTCGAAGAAGTTGGTTCGTCTGTGACCTATGTCAAAAAGGGTGACCACGTTATCACCTGCCTATCTGCATTCTGCGGCCACTGCGATAAGTGTCTCACGGGTCATTTATCCCTGTGTAGCAGTCCAGATGTTTCCCGAAAAGAAGATGAAGAGAGTCGTCTTATTCAGGATTCCAATCCGATACATCAATTTTTGAACCTGTCATCGTTTGCAGAGATGATGCTGATTCACGAACATGCCTTGGTAAAAGTCAGGGAAGACATGCCATTCGACCGAGCAGCACTCATTGGATGTTCAACAACAACCGGCGTTGGTGCCGTCTTCCACACTGCCGGCGTTGAACCGGGCTCCAAGGTTGCGGTTATCGGTTGCGGTGGCGTGGGTCTCGCAGCAATCAATGGCGCTGCCATCGCCGGCGCAGCAGAGATCATCGCTGTTGATATGGTTGATTCGAAACTCGAACTCGCCAAAGCACTGGGAGCCACCCATACGGTCAATGCAGGAAACTGTGATGCCGTTGGCGAAGTACAAGAGCTAACCAAGGGCGGGTGCGATTACACCTTTGAAGCAATTGGATTGAAAGCCACCGCTGAGCAGGCTTTTAAAATGCTGGGTGCCGGCGGCACCGCAACGGTCATCGGGATGATTCCAGTAGGAACGATGATTGAAATTCATGGTGCCGAACTGCTTTCGGAGAAGAAGATTCAGGGTTCAAATATGGGCTCTAACCGCTTCAGGGTTGATATGCCCAGGTTTGTCGATTTTTACCTTTCCGGCAAGTTACACTTGGATCAGATGATCTCAAAACACATCAAGCTGGAAGATGTAAACGACGCCCTGCAGGCGCTCAAAACAGGTCAGGAAGCACGTCACGTCATCATGTTTGACCAATAAAACCGACTAAACCAGATACGCCCGAGTCGGCGCCTCGTTAACGGCCTTCAGCGCCCGCTAAATTCCGGCGGGCGCTTTTCAAAAAACGCGCTTATTCCTTCCTTGCGATCTTCCGTTGAAGCTGTCAGTAAATTTTGATCGGTATCCATATGCATGACCGCGTCATCCAGCGCACTGCTGACGGCATTAATACTTTGCTTAATCATTTGTACTGCTATCGGCGGCTGGTTCGCGTACCGCCTTGCCAGTGTCATGCTGGCTTGTTCCAAGTCTTCCCGCTCTACCAACTGATCTAGGAACCCCCACTCCAGCAATGTCTTGGCGTTCTCATTGTCACCCAACATAATCATTCGCTTTGCTCTCGCAGGTCCAATGAGCCGAACGCAAAGCGGCAACGCACGCCACATTAAATTAATGCCAAGGTTAACTTCAGGGTAGCCGCAGAAACTGTCTGTCGACCCAATTCTGAAATCACAAGCCGTCGGAATACAGGCGCCACCCCCTAGTGCTGCGCCCTGTATTGCTGCGATCGTGACTTGATTAATCTCGCAAATTGCGCGAATCATTCTTGCACCCAGTCCAGCCTCTCGACGCGCCAATAGCAGAGAGCGATCCGGGTCAGACACCTTTTCTTTCAGGTCAGCCCCGGCACTGAAGTGTTTTCCGTCACCTCTAAATATCACCACTCTTGTTTGCTCGTCATCCAGAAAGGATCTTGAAACTGCCTCGATTTCTTTCATGATAGTGCCATTTAATGCATTCATGACTTCCGGACGATTTAATGTGACCACAGCAATTTGATCAAATCGCTCTAAATCAATACATGTGTATTCCATGGATTACTCTCCGTTGTCTGGCCTTATGGCAAGATAGTCATTCATCTCTTTAGTTAACTGGGCAAATCTGTATTGGTCAACAGCATAACTCCACCGATCAGTGATCCCGTCGCGATCAACAAGTAACCAATACTTTCCATTGATTTCAGTACAACGCAATAGAATTGATGACCCAGAAGACAACTCGAATTCAGCACTGGCGGCGTCTTGCCACGCATGATGATCAGCCCGTCTGACCTCTAGCAATCTCAAATTGATCAACGCGTCCAAGGCAGTATCAGGCACACTGTCGTAGGCCAGTTTTGTTCCTACAGGCATATTTTCGATGATGGCAGATTCAGTGTCACCCGACGCTGATACGACAACTCTGGCCCCCGTTGGAGAAGTAAATGTAGCACGCACAATCTCCGCGCGATCAATATTTAGAAAAACCGGCGAGATCCAATCAAGCACATCAAGAGGCAATTCGACGCGCTCAGACACCAGCCATACCTGGGTCTCATTCGGAAATCTGACATAAGTACCCAGACCTGACTGCGATAAATTTCCTACCAGCACTTGCGATTCTTTTGATATCACTTCAACAGACAGTAACACCGGACCATCGCTTGCTGACTGATCAACTTCCAACGCCAAACCTAATTTTTCCAGTTTTCCCGGTCGGTCCGTTTTCCTTTCAATGTATTTTGCGTCCAGAACAAAGCGGATCAAACGACTCATCGCCAACGGGTCTACGGGGTAATCTTTGAGCTTCTCATGATGATTAATCCGCCAACCGGAATCAGTGGAAATCATCGCTATCCGCGTATTACCCCGGCTAATTTCTACCGCAGCGATCGATGACTCATTAGCGATAAAATCAAACAACCTAGGTTTCACTGCGACTTCACTCTTCGAGGTTTTCAAAATAAACAGCACGGCAAAGAGAAAAACAGCGCTACATAGCGCAACAGAATACTTTCGTATGGTCTGCCTCATCATATAGGCATCATCATCCTGAAATCCTCATACCTCGGGTGTACCGCATGGCGTAAATGCCGAGTACCAGCAACAACGGCAACACGATAATATTTATCAATTTAAGCGTCGCACCCAATCCTTCTATGTCTTTGTCCAGTTGATGACGTACATCTCTTAGCTGTTTTCTGATGCGGAGTTTTTCATCTTGGAACTGCGTAATCGCTTGTTCCTGCTCGGGAGACAATGCAAACAAATTCTGATCACTTTGACTGGACTCGACCTCATTAAGCTGAGCATCAGTTTCTTCAAGTTCTCTCTGCAGCGTATCAGCACTTTTCTGGTATTTAGATTGCGCTGCCAACCTTAGCGATTCAACCACTGTAAATGGACGTGAAAATCGACCTCGACTACGGATACTGATCAACTCGGAACCGCCTAGCAAATTGTCTACACTGTTAAGCACAAAGTCTCCGTTATTCGCCCAGGGACTCGCTATTGTCTGACCAAAAAAATTCTGGACCTGCACCCAGAGTCTGTCCGTCAGAATATCCGTATCAGCGACCACAATGACATTCAGTTTGTCTGTTCCTGTTAATACGGCTTGGTGCAACTGAATATCGCGGGTGCTTTCTACTTGCCCTTGACCTTCCACTTGAGCTTCTGGAACAGTTTCTGGAACAGCTTCTGGAACAGCTTCTGGAACAGTTTCGACCTCGACACCTTCAGGAAACGCTGTTACCGCTTTACCGCTTATTCTTGCAGCTATCGTGTAGCGCTCGCCCGTGGGTACAAAAGTCTTGAGCAGTTGTTCCGGATCCGCCAGTGATTGAAATTTGGTACTGGCCATTGGCATGGCGTTTTCGCTCGACTGGATGAGGATATCTATTCTGCTTTCGGGTCTCCCGACCATGTCCAGGATGCCACTGGTCGTCACATTGATAGATTCCAGACTGGCCAAAGAGACGTCATCGGAATTGAAGTTTTCAGCACTGAGTCCCAGTATTCCAAGATGCCTCACTGACTGTCCGTTGCTCCCGCCCACATTTAGCGCTGCTGCACTATCCGCCAACACAGTATCTACCCGAAGTTGCATACCCCAATTTGACAGCAGTGAAAAGTTTGAAGCAGGCTCAGTCGGCATCGCCCCAGGTGGAGGGCGTTCCATTTCTGCGAGAGGATCAACAAACAACAAGACTCTGCCGCCAGCCATGGCAAATTGATCGATCGCAAATAACGTTGCGTCAGCAAGCGATTTCGGATGAACAATTATTAACAACTGCATGTCTCTGGGTAATTCCGTGGCATCCATCGCGACATCAACCACCTCATATTGCTGTGTTAGCTGGTCAATAACGACCCAGGCAGGCGTCGTTTGGAATGTACTCATGTTGATATCGCCCTGAATCTTCAACGAGGACAACAAACCCACCTTAGGTTTTCTGGATGAACTCAACTGATGGATAATTCGGCTGATGTCATACTCAAGAAACTCTTCTTTTTCTGGTTGAAAAAAGGAAATGATCAACTGATCATCTACCGAATTGGTGCCTACCAGTCCAAAGTAGAGTTCATCTCCAGCGTTGTTTACAGGCACACTCTGCAGTCCAAACTGGGCGGCCAGATCTTCCTCTTCTGAAAATGGTTCGGGATCGATGATTTCAAGATCAATGCTACCCCCGGCGAGCGCCTGATACTCTTCAAGCAACTCTTGCACCCGCCGAGCATAGGCCCTTAGCGCCGTAAGATCCTCGCTTGCACGTTGGGAAAAGAAAAAGCGAAACTTTATCGGCTCATCTATTTCAGCAATCAAGTCCCGGGTGCCAAGCGTCAATGTATATAACTTGTTTTCAGTCAAATCAATTCGCGCACCTGAGAACAATGCATTGTTCAGCATCGTAAACGCAAAAAATACTCCAAAAATTAATACCAACATAAACGTTGAAGAAAGCCGTTCTGATAGGTGTTGATTCGCGCTATTCGTTTCTGTGCTCATATCAGATTTAGACACTATTACCTCGACTGTCTTGCGTTAATAACAACCACTGTGGCTGCCAACCAAACAACCTGGACAGAGCAAAAGTAAAGCACGTCTCGCAAACTGATTATGCCCCGTGAAATCGAATTGAAGTGGGTCAGAAAACTCAAGCTGGCAACAGAATCAACAACAACCAAAGGCACCCATGTTTTAATCGAGTTAAGAACCAAAGGATATCCTGCAAGCACAAAAAGCAGGCAGACGACTCCGCACAAAATAAATGCGATGACCTGGCTTTTGCTCAACGCAGACATACATGATCCTATCGCCAGAAAGCTGCCAGCCATCAGCCAACTACCGAGATAGCTTGTGAAAATCACCCCATTGTCGGGGTCGCCAAGATAATTGACCGTCAACCAGAGTGGAAAGGTCATCATCAATGAGATACCTGCAAAGATCCAGGCTGCGAGAAACTTGCCTGCAACCGCATCTACAATCGTCACAGGTAACGTTAACAACAGTTCGATAGAGCCTGATTTCAACTCCTCCGCCCACAAGCGCATCGATAGTGCAGGCACAAGGAAAAGATACAACCATGGATGGAAATTAAAAAACGGCAACAGGTCAGCTTGTCCTCTTTCATAAAAATTCCCCAGATAAAAAGTAAAAACACCGGAAAGCACCAGAAATATAAGAATAAACACGTAGGCCAAATGGGTTGAAAAGTAGCTATCAAGCTCTCTTTTCATAACGATATTTATTGCTCTCAAGCCAATACCTCCGCTGATTTTGTGATTGACCTGAAGACCTCGTCGAGACGACCTTTTTCCGATACAACCTCAGCGACGACGCCCACTTCTTCTAACAACTTTGTTACGTGGAGCAATAATGGCCTGCTCGATTCGCTTTGAAATAGTGTCAGCCTAAAAGCGTCCTCATCGACGATTGGCGGCATATCAGCCACCAGCGCCTTAGTTGCAACTCTCATCCTTGAAAAGTCAGTCTCACAACTACAGATCAAAGTAACAGCCCCATGGTATTTTGATCTGGTTTCCAGTGTCGATGGTTCACAATCTTCTAAAACTTTTCCATCGGAGATGATCACCGCTCGCGAGCATACCGCGGTTACTTCTTCCAATATATGTGTCGAAACTATGATGATCTTATCTTTTGACAACCCACGTATCAGCTCACGCACCTGATGTTTTTGGTTAGGGTCCAGACCATCGGTAGGCTCATCAAGAATAAGGATTTTCGGATCATGAATGATCGCCTGAGCAATACCTACACGACGCTTAAACCCCTTCGATAGGGTCTCGATTCGCCGATCGATAACGCTCGATAACGACATCACATCAACAACGTGATCAAGCCGCTTTACAATTTCGAGCCCGGTATAGCCTCTAAGTTCTGCGATGAAGGTCAGGAACCGCCGGGTAGTCATTTCCTCATATGCCGGGGCACCCTCTGGTAGATAGCCAATAAGCTGCTTAACGCTGACAGGATCCTGTTCTACGTTTATCCCATTCACCTTCACCGTGCCCGAAGTCGGCTTGAGATAGCCCGTGAGAATTTTCATTGTTGTCGACTTGCCTGCACCATTGGGGCCCAAAAATCCGAGAATTTCACCTGGCACAATCCGCAAAGAAAGATTGTCAACGGCTACTAGCGATCCAAAACTTTTAACCAAATGACTAATTTCTATCATGTTTCATACTTACTACGTTTCATACTTACCATGCTTAACCTACGTTTTATTGATCATTTAACCCTGAACATCCTCCAGAGCCTGCGGTCTTGTTAGTGCAAAATTATCCCGTCTTGTTACGTACGAATCAATTCCCGCTAACATGTCAATCTTCAAACGGTCTCGAATTGATTTCTCTTTAGATACTGAATGAGAGAATCTTTTACAATTGGACAAGCACCGAGTAAATTGGCGGCTTTGTGCATGGGCATTTGCGCACGGGGCACAGTGGCACGACAGACTACACTTCAATTTACCACGAGATGACACCATCGGGATGAGAACCTCAAAACACAATAAATCAAAATTGTCGAAAGAAGATGCACTGTCATTCCTGTTGACACACATTGTTATTGAGCGAAACAATCCGTTCGAAATGAATCAGGTAAATCTCTTTAAGCTTACACAGCTAGCAGTAGAGGCGACCACGATGATAGATCAAGAAGAAGACATCATCCCCCATGAAATCATTGAAAACATATCGCTCAAGTTCGAACCATCCTGATTTTCCACAAACTTTGTAACGGACTTTTAGACAGCATGAAGAAAGAAGCACCTTTAGCAAGCGATTCAATGATAGACACCCTCCGCGATAGGCCTTCTGCACTGATTTTCGATCTTGACGGCACACTGCTCGACACTGAACCACTTTATACCATCGCTTCACAGCGCGTTCTCGATCCCTACGATCAAGTTTTTTCTCCAGAACTCAAGAAACGATGTATTGGACGCGATTCCCGTCAAAGTGCACAAATCACGATAGATCACGCGAATTTACCCTTGAGTGTCGAAGAGTATCTGGCCGAACGCGAAGTTTACCTGCTGAGCCTGTTTGAGAACCCACCCGAGATACCATTTGCAGAACACTTTCTCACTGCGGCTTATCAGGCTGATATTCCACTAGGTTTAGCAACCAGTTCTCATCAACACGTTTGTTCTCTGAAGCTCAGCCAAAAAGCGTGGGCGAGTCATTTTGATAAGATCATCTGCGGAGACCATCCATTATTGCGGAGGGGTAAACCAGAGCCCGACATCTTTTTACTCTGCGCGTCCGAAATCAACGCGGACCCTAGACAATGTATTGCTTTTGAAGATTCACCCGCGGGTATACAGGCAGCCACTAGCGCGGGGATGAAGGTTGTCGCGATCAACAGTCCCTATGTTGATGCGGAAGATCTTAGCGCCGCCGAGTTCATCATCGACGGCTATGATGAGTTAAATGCGTTACTCAAGACGTGGCAGCCTAGCCCATGAAGGTAGCTGAGGCAGTTTTGAGCGTTCGGGGCTGTGAAATAGTGCTCAGCGGTTAACACGCTCAGGGTTGTTTATACCGCTCAGGGCTGTTTATCCCGCTCAAGGCTGTTTATACCGCTCAGGGCTGTTTAAACGCTCAGGGCTGTTTATCCCGCTCAGGGCTGTTAACACGCTCAGGGCTGTTAACACGCTCAGGGCTGTTTATACCGCTCAGGGCTGTTTATCCCGCGAGTTGTTGTCAATGGATGTATTGGTGAGTCGATTCCAAAATTCCATGTTTTGTTCGAGCGCCTTTCGCATCAGACCCATTGGATCTGCTGGGGAAAAATCTTGCATTCGTTGGCGGTAGTTTTGTTCATGCTCGAGAAACGTTTTTATACTTTGCTCAATGTATTTACTCACAACATTTTGCATCGGAGCACCATAGAACCGGATAAGCTGCTCCAGCACTCGGTTCGTCAATATAGGCTCATGGCCTTCACTTTCCTGCTCGGTGATAATCTGAAGCAACACAGAACGTGTTAGATCTTTTTCAGTTTTAGAATCTAGGACTCGAATCACCTCACCTTTAAGTACCAGTTTGCGAATATCTTCAACTGTGACGTATTTACTTTCCTGAATGTCATAAAGTCTTCGATTAGGGTATTTCTTGAACTCTCTCATAGATTTCTACCTGACTGTCTCTGATTCTCGTCCGGGTTCGACCCCACCTAGTAAAGCTGTGCGGCTTTTTTCAAGCTTGCACCTTTCAAATTTTTTCCAATCATCGCGGGGCTGTGCCAATCGGTCCGCAATAATGTAGTAAATTGCCGCGTTAAACCCCATACCACAGTGTGCGCCAAATACCTCTACGTTGTCTGTTTCGAAATCTTCAAATGCCTCACGGCAAACACGCCAATTCACCACGCCATCACCCTTACTGTAAATTGCTGTTAAAGGGACCGGCGGCGTTTTGTGTGGATCCATTTCGAAAATCGCTTCACGCATCTCTTCAATCGAAAGACCCGATTGAATCTCGAATAGACTTCGGACTAGGGGATTCGCTGCTGTCCCATTTACAACGCCGAAGGGACTGCCGAGTGTTATTACCTGCCTCACCTTATCCGGAAACAAACGTGCAAGCTCTCGGGCATAAACCCCTCCCAAACTTTGACCGATTAGCGTGATTTTATCCCCGCAATCATCAACTGCCTCGAGAAAACGAGCAATCAAAATGTGATGGATAATTTCAAATCGACCACTGTTTCGACCCAGCTCCCAACCCATCGAATCATAGCCGAGCTGCTTCAAATAGCCTCTTAACAGCGCCGTTGATTGGTCACTTGCCATAAAGCCGGGCAGTACCATCACGGGATGACCATCACCTCGGGGCATGCTTGCCAGAAAAGGCGCACTCAGACACAACGTGCCTATGTCTAGCAACGTTCTAGGGATCTCAGTCAACGCATTCAATAGCGACGGGGGACGAGATTTTAGGTTCTCATTGCTGGACAATTTTGCGGGCAAATCGAGCTTCTGGTACAAACGGCCTCCGGGCTATCGAATGTTGCAGTGAACAAATCGAGTTTGTCCAAGAACCAGTGAAGAATCAACGCTTTTAGCGTTTTCGGTTCAAAGTTCCAACCAAGGTCTTTCACCAAACAAATTATATTGCATTGCACAAATTTATATTGACACACTTCACGCCACAACTATAATGCAGCGCAATCACGCACCATCTGACTAACTCATCGCTCTTTAACGCACCATGCTGGCACGTTAGATCGAGTAATTCGTTCCACTCAGGCGGTTTGTAAGCGCACACTTACATTAAAATGCATTGAAATCAATAGCACCCTAGTTGGTACGCTGTTTGCATCTAGCTTAAGCAATCCAACAGGGCACCAAAAGTGTGTCAGTCAGTGCGGATAAACCAATGGATCGATATCGCCAAACTGGCCGATTAGGTCTTTAAAATTTGTAGAGGAAACCTTCATCATGGAACAAATCGGCGCGCTAGATGCCAATTTTTTATACACAGAAACAAATTCCGTCCATAATCACATCGCTTCTATACAAATACTTGAGTTGCCTGCGGGTCAAACGGCTAAGGACTTTATCGAGGGTTTGAGGCAAGTCATATCAGACCGACGCCATCTAGTGCCCTACCTGACACGAAAGCTTCGATATACACCGATGAATATGGACCATCCGTTCTGGGTCGAAGACAAGCAGTTCAATATCGATAATCACATTTATGAAGTACCCCTCGAGACTGCTGCTACGTCGGAAGCGGGTTTCTCCAAACTCGAGGAGAAAATCGCTGAACTCCACGCTGTCCCAATGGACCGAAGCAAACCACTGTGGTCAATGCAGGTTATCACGGGTTTCGCTGACCGCAAGATTGCTTATTACAACCAAACTCATCACGTGTGCATTGATGGCGTATCCGGACAACTGGCATTGGCAATGCTGATGGACCCATCTGCCGAGGTTCGGCAATTTGAACAGACAACAAACGCCGGCGCCAAGGACAGCGTGCAATCGGGGAATTTGGAGTTGCTAATCCAATCCGCCGAGAACCTGATTTCTTTTCAGGCCGACAATCAACATCGTTTGCTCGGCCAAATTGAATCGTCAGTGCGACTAGGCCAGCGCACCATTGACCCTTCGAAGCAACTGGGCGCTCTGATGGAACCAGCACCGACGACTCGCTTCAACAAAACAATTGGAAGTGGCAGAAGCTACACCGCTGGTCAAATTTCGCTCGCGGATGTAAAACGCATAGGCAAAGCGCTGGATTGCAAAGTCAACGATGTGTTTATGAGTATTGTTGCTGGCGGATTACGCACTTATCTTGAGCGAAAAGGAGAACTGCCTGACAAATCGCTCATCGCCGGCTGTCCGGTCTCGCTTCGCCCACCGGGGGATGAGTCATTATGTAACCAGGTCACGATGATGAAGGTTGATCTAGCGACTCATCTGGCAGACCCTAGCCTCAGATTACTCGCCATCCGTGATTCCGCGTTGACAGCGAAAGAAGTCACAGCGGACCTCTCGCACGGATTGACCACAAACGTTTCCCTGGCTGGTTTGCCTGCGTTAACGATAGCCGCCGCCCAGATCGCTGAGGCTACAAGCGCGGCAGATTATATGCCACCTCCAATCAACGTTTTGATATCTAATGTACCCGGACCAAAGCAGAAGCTCTACTCGAATGGTGCGGAAATGTTGACACACTATCCTGTATCGATACCGGCTCACGGCAACGGCGTGAACATCACTGTTCAGAGTTATGTCGATGAGCTCTATTTCGCCGTCACCGCTTGCCAAAAGGCACTGCCTGATCCCGACCAGCTCAGAAAAGATATCTATGCGGCCTACGGAAAATTAAAGGCGTTGCTAGTACCTGAAAAAGCAGTCACTGCGAGTGTGTCAGAACTCACCCGCAAGCATGCCACCGAAGCCGAAAAAGTGGGCAACGATACGACAAAGATGCCCTACAAAAACCAGGACACAGCGACGTTGGTAGAAAAAGTTGCCTAAATTCAATGCACGGGGGTTGAAATTGCTGCATCGCACCATATAATGATGCAGTGCAACATTAACCAGGCTGAGCTATTGATTAAACATCAATACGCCAGCTCCATACAGTGACAACTTTATAAAGCAGGTCCTCGTTAAAGCAGGTCTTGCGTATTAGAGAAGAGGAGTTAAAAAATGAACGTTATTGAGAAACAAACTGAGCTTACAAAATCACTCTACAGCATAAATTCCGGCGCGCTTAAAGAGTTCACCTCACAACAAAAGGCTAATGTCGAAAAGTATATTGAAACAAACAAAAGCTTTGGTGAGAGGCTACCTGAGGTAAGAGATATCTCCGGTTTCCTGACGCTTCAGCGTGAATACGGTGAGTCCCTGTGGGCTAACGCAAAATCTGCGTTTGAAACACAAAACGAACTTGTTAAAACAACTTTCGAAGAAACACGTGATGCATTCAAATTGGCTATGACCACCGGTGAGGTTTCAGAGGAAGCAGCGGAAGGCGAAGCAGAAGCAGTGCCAGCCAAGAAAGCAAAAACTAAAGCCAAGCCAAAGGCAAAGAAAACTGCTGAGTAACTTAAAAATACCCACAGCTGGTATCGCAGAATAAGCACCAAGCGTTGGGTTGGAACCGGCCCCCAGAAATGTTCTTTTTCAGGCCGGGTCGCCAGCGCTTTCTACCCAGCAAACCTCGTCACGGGGCGACGAGGAGAAAGATTTAAAAAAATGTTGCTTTTGGTGCAGTGCAATATATAATGCTGCAACGCAACAATTAGACGCTGATTAAACGGCATGATCCATCGGCGGGTGACCCTTAAAACGAACGATAGCGAACAAGCGAAAGCAAGGACTTTGAAATGAATATACTACAGAAGCAAGCAGATTTCGGTCGCACGATCTTCGAGATCAATCAAAACGCAATGCAGGAATCTTTCCGCACACAGCAGCAAAATTGGCAGAAGTACTTTGAATTGAACAGCAGCTTTGGTCAGCGCCTCCCTGAAGTCAAAGATGTCAGCACATTCGTTGAATTGCAGCGCGAATACGGCTCAACACTTTGGGAAAACACCAAAGAAGCGACTCAGGTTCAGACTGAGATCGTTAAGTCTGCAATGACAGAAGCTGGCGAAGCTGTGCGCAAAGTATTCAACAACGACAGCGAATAACATCGCATCTTAGCGAGCAAGTTTTAGCGGCTTCAGCGCAATGCGATTCTGCTTTAAGCAAAGTCCAATATGTTCCCCCATATTGGCATTTTTGAAGGGTGATTATTCACCCTTCTTTCTTTTCTACCCCTGAATAGTGGACAATCGCACTTCTAAACTACCTGCACAGTGAGCGACCATGAAAATTACCGTAGACGTTGATTTAACACCTGAAGAACTGAGAAGCTTTCTTGGCTTGCCAAATGTCGAGAAACTTCAAGAGGAGATGGTGAAGAACGCTCAAAAATATCTGAAGGACGCAGGGTCGAGTCAATACAGCGAATTAATCGCAGGCGCAATGCAGCCCATGATGGCTTATCAATCTTGGGTGCAAAGAATGATGACAGGGCAAGCCGGATCAGCAAAAAAAGGAGACGATGAAACTTGAGTAACCATTCAACCAAGGGAACAGTTCTGGTGACTGGAGCCTCCTCCGGTATCGGTGCTGCTTTGGCTCGAACATTTGCGTCACAGGGCTTTGCCCTTGTGCTCACTGCTCGCAGGGAAAGTCTCCTCAAAGAATTAAGTGAAGAGCTCTCACCACTGACAGATGTCACCTATATCGTCAGTGATCTTGCCAGCGAGGACGGCGTCGGCGCCCTACTTCGCGAACTTGCAGCGCTTGAAATATCTGTCGACGTGCTCGTCAACAATGCAGGCATTGCTTATAGCGAAAACTTTGATTTGCTTGATGATGCTGGCATCCAACAACTCATTTCACTTAACATCACTGCGCTCTCAACCTTGACACTTCACTTTGTCAAAGAAATGAAGCATCGAGGCTCAGGTCGAATTTTGAATGTCGCCTCGGTCGCGGCATTCCAGCCTGTACCCTCTATGTCGATTTATGCCGCAAGCAAAGCGTTCGTACTCTCGCTTACGGAATCGCTATCAGAGGAACTGCGGGATACCGGCGTTAGTGTTACTGCCTTATGCCCAGGCCTGACCAACACTGATATGGTGCAAGATCTGTCAGCATCGAACGTCCCGCCATTCATGATGTCCAGAGTGGAGGACGTCGCTCGGGAAGGCTTTGACGCACTCATGGCCCGAGAAGTGATCCGTATTCCCGGCGTCGCAAATCAGGCAGCGGTCACCTGGGCAAAGCACCAGCCTCGATGGCTTGTCCGCGGGATTGGTGGACTTGTATCCCGATTCGGCCCAGGGCGCAGCTAACCCTCAGCGCAACTTCAGGCTACCTTGGCCCTTGGCCGTCATCAACTTTGATAAACGTGCCGGTTACCATTTCAGATGCAGGCGAGACCAGATATAACAATGTACTGTCCATCTGCGATGGCAGCCCAATCCTTTTCCGCGGGAACGACTGACTAAAGTCGCCCATCCGCTCGAGCATTCCGTCCATCATCTCGGAAGAAAATGCACCAGGCGCAATACAATTGACATTAATATTGAACCTTGCCCATTCAACCGCTAGCGCTTCAGTCATTCGAACGATACCGGCTTTGGTAATGGAATAAAGCGCAGCACCATTACCAGAATAATTAAATGCGCCTACGGATGAAATGTTAACCATTTTTCCGCCCTTTCCTGCATCCATCAAACGCCTAGCCACTTCGCAGCTCATAATGTACGGACCACGCAAATTTGTATCAAACACCGAGTCGATAAGATCTAGTGACATTTTGTGAGCGCGCTGAGCATCGGGAATGCCCGCGTTGTTTACTAAAATCGTGACAGTACCAAGCGCCTTCTCAGCCGATTCCACGGCGGAGACTATGCTGTCGGCGTCTGTCATATCCAGTTTCACCGGGAACGCTTCACCTCCTTGCTGATTAATCTGGTCTGCAAGCGCCTCTAGTCTATCTTCACGACGCCCCGTTACTGCTACCTTGGCACCACTCAGTGCCAGCACCTCGGCAAACCGTTTGCCCAAACCTGAAGTTGCACCCGTAACAAGTGCAACTTCGCCCTGGAGATCTGTCGAAACATTTGGAGATTCTATATCTGTCATTTTTACTTCCATTATTGTCGTGAATTCTGTGTCGCTATTTCCTGCGTTTACCAGGCAGACGCGTTAGCGTGTGATAAACAATCGTCACTTTACAGCCGACCCCACAGGAGTCAAAAATGAGGGTGATACGATCAACTCCAACGGAAAAAATCGCGTCCTTAAGTGAGATCTGTACCGGCTGGCTGCTTCAATTCTTTTAGATGATTCGAAAAACGCGTGAGCAGCTCATAGGGCTGACAACCAACAACACTGAGTCCCGCGCTAACAAAAGTAGGCACGCCTGTCACACCGTACTGATGCGCCCTAGACCAGTCCTCATCAACCCGCACACTAAATGTGCGAGCAGATAGCACCTCCTTTGCTTCGTTAGAATCGAGG
Organism: uncultured Gammaproteobacteria bacterium; assembly: GCA_913050215.1. Lineage (GTDB taxonomy): Bacteria > Pseudomonadota > Gammaproteobacteria > Pseudomonadales > Azotimanducaceae > UBA4582. The sequence continues at coordinate 4,728 of CAJXBG010000018.1, read as the reverse complement.
CTTGTTGCCTCTACTAAAGCAACGAGCACCTCCGGGTCACTGATATTCTTGTTATCAACGAAATAAGCGCGATAAAGCTGCTGGTGCAACTCATTGCCGTTGTTCTGTGTGTCTGCCCAACTAGCCAGCTCCTGAGCCAGTCGACTATTGTACGTTTTATTTCGTTCGCCATAGGCCAGACCCTGCTCAGCCATCAAACCAACCATTTGTTTCTTGAATCCTTCCAATTGAGCCTCTCGCCCACGAAACAAATCTGTTAGCGATTGGCCTTCCAATGGCGTGTCTGGATGTAAAGGAAAATACGCCCACTTAATTTTGACATTCTGTTCCTTTATGAGCTTTTCAATACTAACTGTACTGAGATAGCACCAGGGTCAAACAAAGTCGGTAAATACCTCTATCTCAATATCAGGTTGACTCATAACACGTTCCTAATTGCTTCTATGAATAAGATGATTTTCTAAACCTATGAACTCTTCTGCAGGTCTACTTCTTTGGCGGCAAAGGAATCAAAACCGAAGTGCTAGCCAAATATGCCTGGTACCCCTCATCCGTTCCCCATCGTTTTTTGCCGCTGACTTCCAGCATCCTAACACCCGAAATTTTTGTCAACAAAACGATGACAAATATAGGGGAGATCATGGTTGCCCACTGCCAACCGGATAATGTCGGCAAGGCAATAATAGCGATACCGAGCCAAAGAACAATTTCTCCGAAATAGTTCGGGTGTCTGGACCAGGACCAAAGCCCACTAGTAATAAAACCCTCTTTATTCTCCTCGCGGAACCTACTCTTCTGTCGGTCTGAGATCACTTCGATCGCAAAACCTATCAACCATACGACAGCTCCAACAATAGCGAAGGGCCCTATCGGCACAGGTTCTGAGGTCAGAGCTGCCATGCCTGCAGCAAGTGTGACCGTCACCCAAAGACCTTGTAGTGTCCAGGTCATAAAGAACTGCATCGGTATCTCAAGCATTCTTGAGAATCGCCGGTCAAAGCCGGCACCTTTCACCCGCACAAACAAAAACGACCCCAGTCGAATAGCCCAGATCAGACAAAGAACCGCGATAAGTAAACTCCTTGGGTCAAAATTTCCTGCTGCAATCAGCGCAAACAGAATGACAGTGACATAGGTAACCGAGCCCGTTAAATCGTAGTAATGCTCAGTTTTCTGAAGCAATGAAGGGATAAATACCAGCCATTGCACCATGATTGCGAGTGCGGCACACAGAGCAAACAACGGTAAACCTTGATAGGTTACGCCACCTTGGCTTCCCGCAAATCCAATAAAAGTCGCAACTACCAGTGCAACAACGGTCCCTATCAAGGATTCCACAATAACCTTCTTCATTAAATTCCTCTGATTTTTCTTTGTGTTAATAGAACCTCGTCGCCTCTTGAGGCTGCGTAGAGAGGTTTCATTTCGTACTTAGTCCTGATGGCGCCTGATTATTATCATTCTAGAACGACTTTTATAGGCCCCTAGACTAAATTGTCCTAACTTAACATGTCACTATAAACATCATCACTACATCCAACTAACAATCGTTTGACCACTTTGATGGAGGGTGCTTACATGTTTCCGGTTCCAAAAACTTGGTGCTTTTTGCACAGCTGTTTCAGCCATTTCGCTAACAGTGCCTCTCAGCTTTGCCGATTTTATATTTGCGCTTTGTAAGAACGGATTCAAAAAGATTACGCAATGATGTAGGTTTAGGTTTGCTTAGAAATCCTGTTAAATAAATGAAAAGATACCAAATAGGGAGAGACATGTACAAATTCGTAAACCTTGCTTGTGTGAGCTTGATGCTAACACCAGCCATTAGCTTCGCTGAGGACATCCATCCCGAAGTAGAAAAGGCATTAAAATATACCCTACCGGCAATGAGTTGTGACAAACCTGAATTACCAGGTGCATCAAAGGACGTCGTAGACCCTGCAACCGGTAATGTACAGCGGGCAGATATTGACTCCTACACCCTGGGCCGTTTTGAGCGAGCTGAGAAACGCTGGAAAAAGTGCCTCACAAAATACAAAGCAGCACTCATGGACGATTTTGAGAGATTAAAAAATAGCGCGTCTTACGGGCTCACTCAGACTCAAGCCACAACAATTATGGGCAACATGAAACGCATACAAAGTGCCGTCGTTTCACCGACCGGTGAGCCCGATCCGCCGACGCCATAATACCGCCAGAAACACTTAGACATAAAAAAGGCGGCGGCTCTTTCGAGCGTGCCGCCTTTTTATTACTCGTTAACTTAATTCATGAGCGTATAGTTCACTTCAACACCGACAACGCGAGGCTCACTGACCTGAGCTGTACGACGGTAGCCGTCTGCTGCACCGTGGCGAAGAATCTGGCGTATACCAATTTCATCAGTCACGTTGTTCACAAAGCCGCTAACAACCCAGCTTTCCGAAGGGCTAGTCCAAGTTGCACGAAGGTCAATACGTTGATACGAAGGAGCGGTATCAAGGGCTGATTCAAATGCACTGAAATTCACGTCGTCAATCCAGCTGTAATTAGCCAAAAAGTTTACTCGACCATTCTTATCGAGTGGCATCTCATAGTTACCATAGAAAGAGAACTTAGACTCAGGCACCTGAATCAAGCTGTTACCCTTAATATTGCGAGCACGATCAGCCTCGGATGCTAGGTCGTAAATGCTTCCAGGTACCGTAGGATCTGCACCGTCAACTACAAAGAAGTCTTCCGAGTATTCACTGTCAGTAAGCGACATGTTTCCACCAATGGTCAACTCTTCCGATGCCAACCAGATAACTTCAGCTTCGAAACCAGTGACTTCAGCGCCTGGCGCTGCCTGAACAGACGTTGTGCTTTCAACAACCGCACATGCACTTTGAGCACTTTGCAGGGTTGCGTTGAGTGGGCAAGCTTCTTCTGTCGCGGTATGAATACTTTCGTAGTCGTAGTAGTAAACAGAAGCATTCACCTGAAGAGTCGAGTCAAAGTACTGACCTTTCAAGCCCAACTCATAGGCAGTCAACTGCTCAGGTTCATACTGTGGGGTCTGCGAGAAGAACGCCAGATTGAAACCACCTGAGCGATATCCCGTCGTGATATTACCGTACACGAGTACATCATCTGTCCAGTTATAGTCCAAGTTGATTCGGTAAGTGATATCGTCGTCTTTTCGAGAGACTTCTCGGAAGGCGCCGAATACAATTGGCGCCCCGTCTAACCATGGCTCTACCGCGCCAGTTGGCTGGAGAGTCGCTGGGTTGATAGCACCTCGAACAATGTTGGCAGTAAGCAGGTCTAGTCCAAATGGCGCTAGGACATTGTTCGTTTCTGCATACTGCGCCAGACGCTCTTCACCATCAATTTCATCCTCTGCGTAGCGAAGACCAAATGTGAGGGTGAACTTTTCATTAATGTCCCAAACGCCTTGCGTGTAGGCTGCAAATGCAGTTCGCTCTGATCGGTTAGTACTTGTCGTATGCGAGGCACCCACAGCAGGCGCGTTGGGCACATTACCTAAGAAATCAGCGCCACCGCCCCAAAAGCTTGTTGCAACTGTAAAGCTACCTACAGGCGCATCATTTGCCCTTGCCAAATCCTTAGCACTTTCAAAGGTTGCTGGTGTTGCACCTGCCAAGAATCCAAGCGATGGGTCGCCTGGAACAGCACCAGGCGCCACTGCCGCAAGAATTCCGTCTAGGCTGAAGGCAGGGTTAGAGTACTTGTCTCCAGTATTGTAGAAGTCATACCGCTGATCAATTACAGAATCATAAAAGAAAATGCCTGAAGTAAACGTCAAGGTATCGCTTACATCCCAGAACAACTGCAACTCGTGAGAAACATATTCTGCTTCGTGGTTCACGTAGAACTGCTGGTCTAAGGTTTCACTGTAAGTATTGTCATCATCAGTGATTCGCTCGTAGAGCAATGTGTTGTAACCAAACAGATACTTGAACTGCAGTCCATCGCTGATGTCCCAAGCAAACTCAGCTTGAGTACCTTGTTGGTCGAACAACTCAACGTTTTGACCGTTGGTGTAAGCACAAAGATCATCACCTTTGATGTCTTCACGGTCTAGGAACACACAGTCTGCAGGATCAATGGAAGAACCAAAGAACTCATTACGACGCTGGGTGCCATCGTCAACACCGGGTCGAACATACTGAGCCGTAATATTTGCGCCAGTCGTTGGGTTAGTGAAGTTCAAAATACCCTGACTAGGATCTACAAACTGTTGACTTGTTGGATCAGCTACCGTGGCATCGACACGTCGCAGCCCGTGACTAAAACGCGTTGTATTGCGCAGATTGTCAGTGTAGATGTTCTCGCCATTAAGAAGAACGAGACCACCGCCATTACCACCACCCATCACACGGTCAACGTCGGCTTTATTTTGACGAACATTGAAGGTCATGTTGTCGTTGATGTTCCATTCCAGGCTCAGTGAGATGTTGGTTTCATTACCACTGTCGAGGTCTTCACCTATTGGGCCTTTTTCTTCCACCCAGCCATCATGCTCACGCGAGGAACCGACTAAACGAACATTTAGCTTATCCTCAATAAGCGGAGAATTCACCATCACGTAGGCGTCTTGCGTACCGTAGGTACCAAGAATACCCTTAGCAGAAAATTCGAACTCGTCGCTTGGCTTCTTGTACAAGAAATTCATCGCACCACCGACAGCGTTACGACCGTACAGGGTACCCTGCGGCCCACGTAACACCTCAATCCGCTCAACAT
>CAJXBG010000017.1 GCA_913050215.1 uncultured Gammaproteobacteria bacterium | reverse complement strand
GAGCCTGGCTTCGGAGGCTGGAAGAAAGCTGAAGAACCCATCGAAGATGTCGCATCGACCAGTCGATGGATGAGGAAAGAGAAATAAGATGCTGGATTCCGTTCGACTTGGAGAAAACACGGGCTTAAGGGTTTCAAAACTCTGCCTGGGCACAATGAATTTTGGTGAGCCGGGCCGTGGCCACCAGGGCGACTGGACCCTCGGTACGGATAAAGCACGCCCCATATTCAAAGCAGCGATTGAACAAGGCGTTAACTACTTCGACTGCGCCGACATCTACGGTATTGGTGCCTCAGAACTGGTTGTGGGCCAAGTATTGAAGGAGCTCTTGTCACGAGACGAATACGTGCTGACAACCAAGGTATCCATGCCGATGGGTCGTGCAGCAAATCAGGGAGGACTTTCTCGAAAACACATCCTAGAAGGCGTGGACCGTTCCTTGAAACGATTAGGTCACGATTACATTGACCAGCTCATCATTCATCGCCATCCCCACGGCATTCCCGGTCAGGCACAAACACCCATAGAGGAAACGATGGAAGCGCTAAATGATGTCGTGAAGGCTGGCAAGGCGCTCTACCTCGGCGCATCCTCTATGTTTGCCTGGCAGTTTGCCGAGTTACAAATGACTGCGGAGCGAAACGGCTGGACCAAGTTCATTTCGATGCAGAATCACCTAAACCTTATCTACCGAGAAGAAGAACGTGAGATGATTCCTTATTGCGTGAATAGTGGCGTCGCGGTGACACCTTGGTCGCCTCTTGCCAGGGGAATACTGGCAGGTGCTTACCAGGGCAGCTTTGATAAAGGGTTGACCGCCAGATCTTCCGGACAGGATAGAAAGCGAACTGAATCACTCTATCGAGGCGACAACATCTTCAAAATTGCCGATAGGGTTGTCGAAGTGGCGGAGAAATACGGCAAAAAACCGGCCCAAATCGCCGTGGCATGGCTGTTTACTGTAGAAGGTGTCACCTCTCCTGTTGTTGGCGTTTCGAAGGAAGCGCAACTATCCGATCTTGTTGAAGCGACCAAAATTGAACTGGCGGCTGAAGACAAGGCCTATCTTGAGGCGCTTTACCAACCGGTGCAGAACTTGCTATCTGTCGGTGCCTCCTAGCGATCCGACCTGACGCTCAACCGTCGGAAAGGAAAGTCTCCGCAAGCTGGTTCCCTCGCAGCGGAAAATGACGATTAGCGCGAGTTGGTGGTTTATGATAAAAACATGGTCGATAAGAAATTACAGGAAGAAGCGGTATGGCTGAATATGATCTCATCATTCGAAACGGGCACGTTGTCGATGGTAGCGGCGGAAAATCCGGCATCCTCGATGTTGCAGTAAAAGATGGCTTGATTCAGGCCGTTGGCGAAAACCTACCAGATACCGCTTCAAACGAAATAGATGCTGCTGGACTTATCGTTACACCCGGTTTCGTTGATGTGCATACCCACTATGACGGCCAGGCTACCTGGGACTCGCACCTGAACCCTTCTTCTAATCTTGGCACTACCACAGTGGTCATGGGCAATTGTGGCGTTGGGTTTGCACCCTGCAAACCGGAAGATCGCGACGTCTTGATCCAGTTGATGGAAGGTGTAGAGGAAATTCCCGAAACTGCGATGGCTGAGGGACTACCCTGGACCTGGGAGAGCTTTCCTGAGTATCTGGATACACTTGATGCAAAACCCAGAGATATCGATGTCGCTGCGCTAGTGCCTCATGGCCCGGTTCGGGTGTTTGTGATGGGTGAGCGTGCGGTGAATCGCGAAACAGCCACCGATGAAGATATCTCTAAAATGCAGGCTGTCATTGAGGAGAGTGTCAACGCCGGTGGCGTCGGCTTTTCTACTTCCCGCACACTCGTACATCGAACCAGCACCGGCAGCCCCGTACCTACCTACAAAGCTGCAACACATGAATTGAAGCAGTTAGGTATGGCGCTATCAGGCGAAAAAGGACACGTATTTCAGCTGATATCCGATTGGGAAGATTTGGATGAGGAGTTCAGTATTCTCCGAAGCACCAGCGAATCAACCGGGGCAAAAGGTACCTTTACCCTGCTCCATCTGGATAACCAGCCTGATTTATGGCGCCAGCAATTAGACCATATAGAACATGCACAGTCGGAGGGGCTCGATATCCGCGGTCAGGTGCTTTCACGACCCGTTGGTATGCTGATGGGGCACCCTGCTTCAATGAGTCCATTCTCACCCAGACCAACTTTTAGGTCACTTGAGGATCTACCTTGGAATGAGAAGATAGCTAAACTGAAAACCCCAGAGATCAAATCGCAAATTCTTGGGGAAGATATTGATCAACCGCACATATTCGTTAAGTTGTTCAGTCGTCGCTTCGACAAAATGTATCCGTTAGAGGAACCCATTGAATATCTGCCCACGCCAGATACATCTGTTGCGGCACGCGCACAGGCTGAGGGCGTTGAACCGGTCGAGTGGTTATACGACTATTTCCTTGGGAATAATGGCAACAACCTCATATATATTCCTGCAGCCAACTTCTCCGATCACATACCTGAATTGCTAACGCACCCAAATACTGTATCGGCTCTGGGAGATGGCGGTGCACACGTTGGCTCTATCTGCGATGCCAGCGCAAATATTTATGTGATCACCAAGTGGGTTAAGGAACGAAAGAGTTTTGAACTCGAAAAGGCGATTCATTTGCTGACCCGCCAACCCGCGGAACTGTATTCGCTCAAAGACAGAGGCTTGATAGCGCCTGGTTACAAAGCTGATATCAACCTCATTGACTATGAGGCGCTCAGCTTGAAGACACCCCATATCGTCCACGATCTACCCGCCGGGGGTAAACGACTGCTACAGCACGCAAATGGTATCGTTTCAACGATGGTTTCGGGCACTGTTATCTATCAATCAGGTGAAGCAACCGGCGCATTACCCGGTAAACTTGTTAGGGGCCAGCAGCAGGATCCTGGCAACAGCGCAACGGCCCTGGGTTAATTCACCCGAACCTCGCTGCTGCTAACAGGCGTTAATGACTCAAGCTTTCCCTGGTTGAGTCAACGCTCCCCTGCAAAGACTTATGCTCTGCTATTTACCGATAAACACGGGCTCACGCTTTTCAACAAAGGCTTTGCTGGCTTCTTTGTGATCTTGAGTCTGACCACAGTGCACATGGTGAGTCGCCTCAAGATCCATACAATCATCGACATCACCGGCAAGCGCCCGGTTGAGATTCTCTTTCATGTAACGATAGGCAACAGTAGGGCCAGAGGATATGCGATGACCAATTTCAAGCGCTTTAGCCTGCAGCTCATCTGGCTCGCAGACCCAATTCGTTAGTCCAAGTCTTAGCGCTTCATCTGCGCTAACGCGGTCTGACAAATAGTACAACTCTTTCGCCTTGGCTGTACCCACCAGTTGCGCCATGAAATAGGTACCACCGTAGTCACCAGAAAAACCTACCCGAGCAAATGCAGTCGTCATGATCGCGTTAGATGCCATTACTCGCATATCACACGCCAGCGCAAAGGATAGACCCGCGCCCGCAGCCGCACCCGGCAGCGCGGCTATCGTCGGTTTGGGCATTTTGAACAATTTGCCAGCCGTCGCTCGCTGATTAACACGCTGAGCGTGAATCGCTTGATCTATTGTCCGCGGACCCACAGTGCCATCGCCGGAACTTGCCATGCCTTTGACATCACCTCCTGCACAAAAACCCTTACCTGCACCCGTGAGTACAATGCACTTAATCTCATGATCAAGCTCCGCATCAGCCAGCACTTTTTGCAGCGCCGCATTCATTTCCCCTGACATCGCGTTTCTTGCTTCTGGGCGATTCAGCGTGAGTACAGCCACGCCATCATTATTTTCAGCCAGTAGATGTTCTGTACCTGTTTCAATTTTCGTGATTGTCATCTCTTTATCCCTCTGGTTTCTTGTTTTGCCGTTATTTCTATCCAACTGTAGCAAATCTACATCACAATCGTCACACCTCGAATTCACGGTCATTTGGTGTTGTCATTCTGCCCGACGTTGCAAAAGAGTCGTTCGCATCAATTAAACACAGATTTTCCGTTTAGGACACTAGCGGGGTATAGTCAGAGACTTGACTGAGCTGGGCACCCGACCAACAATATCTTTAGAAATCCCAAGGATGACAAAACCTAAGGCGCGTTCACACCTGGTCTACATGGCGATACCGACACGTTTATACTTAAACTGACGAAATCAGAGTAATTAAAAATATGAAGTTTAATCCTGCTGTTGAAACCTATGTCAATCTTGCAACCTACCGAAAAGATGGTCGAGAAGTCAGAACACCGGTATGGCTTGCCGGCGATAATGGTGAGTATTATGTCTTCTCTGAATCAAAAGCCGGCAAAGTAAAGCGGATTAGAAACAACGGTAAAATGTCGATAGCACCCTGCGACATGCGGGGCAAACTGAAGCACGATATCTGGGAATCAGGGACGGCAGCTATCGTAACGGATTCCGCAAAAATTCAAGACATTTACCGCTTATTTGATGCTAAGTACCGTTGGCAAATGCGCTTGCTCAATTTTATCGCCAAACTCAACGGTCGCCATAAAAATCGCGCAATTCTCGCGCTGACGGTCGTCCCGGAATCGCAAAACTAATCTTGTCTGTCGTGTTCATACAGCCATGATCAAGCGATAAGCGTTATCGAAACAATTACCGCTGACCTGTGACAATGACAAGGGTATGATATTGACTTCCTTGAGCACAGGCTTGCCTCGATGTTTGAACTGCCCTTCCGCGCCATAGAAATAAGAGATCAGGTCGAGTCATTTTTTAACGACCGAATTTTACCAAATCATAAGCTATGGCTAGAACAAGCCGCTGCCGGTGAAGCTGTCCCCGCAATCCAGCGCACCCTCCAACAGGAAGCCAAAGCCCTGGGCCTCTGGAATATGGCGCTTCCTAGGCTTGATGACAACGAGCCCGGCACACGACTTTCGAACCTCGAGTTCACGGGTGTTGCAGAGGTGCTAGGCAAATTGGAGTGGGCTTCAAGGGTATTCAACTGTCACGCACCGGACGTACCTAACATGGAGCTCCTGCAATTGTTTGCCACGGAGCAACAAAAAGAGAAATGGCTGGTTCCTTTACTCAATGGTGAGATCGGATCTGCTTTTGCCATGACGGAACCGCTGGTCGCTTCATCGGATCCGACAAATCTAGCGACAAGCATTGTTCGTGACGGAGACGAATATGTCATCAATGGCAGAAAATGGTTCGCCTCAAACGCAACCCATGAGAAATGTGAACTGATTGTGGTCGTTGGTGTGACGGATAATGACGCCCCAAAATCAAAACGCCAGTCTCTTTTCCTCGTGCCAAGACATGCCGAGGGTATCAACATCATGAGGAATTTACCGGTCTTTGATCATCTGTCACCGACTAATCGTCACCCTGAATTCGAAATGAAAAACGTCAGGATTCCTGCAGAAAATCTACTCGGGGAGCTAGGCGCTGGGTTTGCGATTGGTCAAGCACGGCTTGGACCAGCGAGACTTCATCATTGCATGCGCGCAATTGGTGAATGTGAAGTCCTGATTAGCTTGATGGTCAAACGCTCACAGGAACGAACGACCTTCGGTAAACGCATTGACGAATACAGTTCAACACAGGAGGCGATCAGTCTGTCGCGAATCGAACTGGATCAAGCACGTTTGCTTGTTCAAAGGGCTGCACACCAACTAGACACAATCGGTAATAAAGCCGCACGAAAACAAATATCAATGATAAAAGTTGCCGTTGCGAGAATCTATCAGTCAATTGCTGATCGGGCGGTGCAGCTTTATGGCGCGAAAGGTGTGACAAACGACACGCCTGCAGCGAGAGCATTCGGTAAAGCTAGGGCATTCAGAATTTATGACGGGCCCGATGAAGTGCATCTGCAGACCATCGCACGTATCGAAGCCGGCGAGCAAGACCTCACTTTGATGGACTACTACCTCGGTTAACTTGCACTATTTGTTCCTGCTGATTCACGAAGGATCAGATAGCCTGACTTTACCGATAAAAGGCAGATTGCGATTACGTTGGGCGTAGTCAATGCCGTACCCCACCACAAATTCGTCGGGGATTTCGAATCCTATCCAACGCACATCGACCTCGACTTCTCGTCTTGATGGCTTATCAAGCAACGCACAAACCTCGAGTGACCTTGGCTCACGAGATTTTAACAGTGCTTGCACATGATGCATCGTGTGGCCGGTATCAACAATATCTTCAACAAGCAGGACATCCAGCCCGTTTATCTCACCTCTCAAGTCCTTGAGAATCCTCACTTCCCTTGAGCTTGTCATCGCGTCACCGTACGACGATACTTCCAAGAAGTCGACTTCCACCGGCATCTTCAGCTCACGAACAAGATCTGCAATGAATACAAAGGACCCCCTCAGCAAACCAACAACTACTAATTTATCAGCATCGTTATAATTCGCTGTAATCTCTTTTGCCAATGCCTCAACCCGTGCGGCAATTGATTTTGCCGATATCATTTCATCAATGGCGTAATTCGAATGATCCATTATCTGTTTCCTGCTTCTGCTATCAATCCGGTTCACTAATGAGCCAGTCAAAATGCCCGCTAAGCGGACACCGCCATTCTAAAGAACACTGGAGACTACTGACAAGCTATTACATCTCTCTGATTGATAGATTATAGTCGTTGGGAGCGTTTTTATTTAAAGACAATAATTTCAGAGACAAGATGACGACACCAAGACCCATTTACCACCGGAAAAAAAGAACAATAAAACTGGGCTTTCGGACAAAACTTAGCCAGGGTGTCGGCGCTATTCCTGACACCGTAAAAAACTGGGTTTTTAATACCTTTGCACTACTCTACTACAGTCAGATCCTTGGAATGGACGCTTTTCTCGTGTCCACGGCACTCGCAGTCGCGATCGTGTTTGACGCGGTTACAGATCCTTTGGTCGCAACCCTATCAGACAACCTGAGAACAAGGTGGGGGCGTCGCCACCCGCTAATGCTGATTGCATCTGTTCCTCTGGGATTAAGCATCTCTCTTCTATTTTCACCTCCCACAGGATTGCAAGAAATCACACTTTTTGCCTGGTTACTTGGATTTACTCTGGCAACCAGAGGTTTCATGACGCTCTATTTTATCCCCTGGGCGGCGATTGCGGCTGAATTAACCGACGACTACGAGGACAGAACCTCTGTCATGGCCTATCGCTACGCCATCGGCTGGCTTATCGCCGTATGCTTCCCGCTATTCATCTTCACATTTGTCATGCCGGGAACCGAGGCTTTTCCAGTGGGACAGCTCAATCCCGAAGGTTATCCTGTACTCGCGATGTGTGCCGGTTTGCTACTCACCGGTGGCGCGCTGGTCACCACGTTGCTTACAAAAAGAGAAATCCCTTATCTGCGGCAACATACCGGTCCCCGAACCCGATTCAGTTTTTCGACGACAGCGACCGAGTTGTGGCGAGCACTAAAGAACCAACAATTTGCGCTGCTCTTTATCATCGTTCTGGTTTCTTCTGCAATTTCAGGCACGACGACAAATCTTGGCATTTACATGACGACTTTTTTCTGGGGGTTCGAGACCGAGGACCTCCGCTGGTTTGCTATATCTGCTATCGGCGCTGTCTTGGCTTTTCCAATGGTCGCCTATCTGCAGCGGAATTGGGACAAAAGAGACATCCTGATTATTGCCGCGGTAGCGAGTGTTCTGGACGGTGTATTCCTAGTCAGTCTGCGCTTTCTGGATGTGCTTCCCGACAATGGTGACCCGCGGCTTTTAATTATTTTGGTGAGCACTGGCGTGCTAAGTGCGGGTATTGCTGTCGTGCAAGGTATTATTGCCGCTTCGTTGATCGCCGATACTCTCGACGACCATGAACTCAGGACTGGTTACCGACAGGAAGCCATGTTCAATGCTGCTTTATCATTTTCGGGCAAGGCAATTTCCGGCGTTGGCATCATGATGGGCGGATTAGTTCTTACGCTTATTAAGTTTCCAACCAATGTTTTGCCCTCAGAGATACCGTCTCAGACCATCACTTCTCTCGGATTCACTGTAGGGATCGCATTACCCCTACTACATTTCATCCCAATCTATTTGATTACCCGATATAAAATAACCCGATCAGCTTATGCGGAGATTCGGGAAAAGCTTGATCGACAATATGCCGAATCAGAAGCTTCACCGCAAACAAACGCTTGAAAAGGTCAGTTTCGACCCAATCTACTTGCTACAAGTCATCATCATTCAAGCAATAGATACCCACATGAGTAGCGAATTCATTCCCCATGATAGTAATCCCTCAACCGCGGTCGCAAGACCGGATGAGTTATTACCTGACACACTTCAGCTGATTCCACTAGCATCAAGGCCGTATTTTCCCGTTCTGGTTCAACCCGTCGTGGTCGATCAGCAACCCTGGGGACCCGGCATAAAAAAAACGGCTGAATCCGCCCATAAAATTATTGCTTTGAGCTATGCCACCCTCCCTGATGGCAGAGAAATACCAGAAGCAGGGGATATTGCTGAAATTGGATGTGTTGCACGCATTCATCATCTGAATGAAGTCAAAGACAAACTACAGTTTGTTGCCCAGGGCATGAAGCGCTTCCGCATCGTAGAGTGGATTCGTAAGCAACCACCTTTTGTCGTAAGGGTCGAATACCTAGAATCTCCTGTTAATGAAGACGCCAACCAGGTGCGAGCCTATGCCACGGCGATGATCAATATCATCAAGGAATTGATGAAGCTAAGCCCTCTTTACAACGAAGAGTTGAAACAGTATCTGAACTACTTCGATACAAGCGAGCCAGGACCTCTAGCGGATTTTGCCGCTGCGATCACTTCAGCCAAACCTGTCGAGATGCAGGAAATACTCGAAACGTTACCGCTCATTCCAAGAATGGAAAAAGTGCTTATTCTGCTGCAAACCGAACTTAACGCAGCAAAACTACAGGCGCAGATCAATGAACAGGTACAACAGCAGGTCAGCGATCAACAGAAAGAGTTTTTTCTGCATCAACAGCTCAAAGTGATTCAGAAAGAGCTGGGGATCTCAAAGGACGATCGCCAGGCCGACTCGGAGAAGTTCAGCGAGCGACTACTCAAGCGAAATGTTCCCGACCACGTTATTGAGCGCATCAATGAGGAGATGGAAAAGCTGCAGGTCCTTGACCCATCATCAGCAGAATATGGCGTTACCAGAAACTATCTGGACTGGGTTACCTCTGTACCTTGGGGCGTGACAAGCGAGGACAAGCTTGACCTCCTACTCGCTCGTAAATCGCTGAACAGGGATCACGATGGTCTGGACGATGTCAAGGAGCGTATTGTTGAATTTCTCGCCGTCGGCGCTTACAAGGGAGAGATATCAGGCTCAATACTCCTGTTAGTGGGTCCACCTGGGGTTGGCAAAACCTCAATCGGTAAGTCAATCGCCAATGCCCTTGGCAGAAAATTTTATCGCTTCAGCCTTGGAGGCATGAGAGACGAGGCAGAGATCAAAGGGCACAGAAGAACCTATATCGGAGCCATGCCAGGCAAACTGATCCAAGCACTAAAAGAAGTTGATGTCAGCAACCCGGTGATCATGCTGGACGAGGTCGATAAAATTGGCGCCTCCTATCAAGGTGACCCTGCCTCGGCGTTGCTGGAAGTTCTCGACCCGGAACAAAACAATGAATTCCTTGATCACTACCTAGATCTTCGGGTCGACCTTTCCAAGGTACTGTTCGTATGCACCGCTAATCAACTCGACACTATTCCTGGACCGTTGCTTGACCGCATGGAGACAATCAGACTGGCGGGTTATCTGACCGAGGAAAAAGTTCAAATAGCTAAACACCACCTCTGGAAGCGTCAATTACAAAAAGCCGGATTACGTGCATCCAAACTGAAAATCACAGATGGTGCACTGCGCGCAGTCGTTGATGGTTATGCAAGAGAGTCTGGCGTTCGGGCATTTGAGAAGCAACTCGGAAGAATCGTTAGGAAAGCTATCGTTGAGTTACTTGAGCAAGGCAAAAAAAGTATCAGCGTTGGCATCAAAGAAGTTGAACACTACCTTGGTGCTCCTATATTCAAAAAACAAAAGCCGCAACGAGGATTGGGTGTTATCAATGGGCTTGCGTGGACGGCAATGGGTGGCACTACGCTGGCGGTTGAGGCGTCTCTGGTACATGATCAGCAGCAGGGACTTAAATTGACGGGGCAATTAGGTGACGTGATGCAAGAGTCTGCACAGATCGCCTATAGCTATGTCTCATCGCACCTAGACATACTCGGTGGCGAAACAGATTTTTTTAAGGACGCATTTGTACATCTACATGTACCTGAAGGCGCCACGCCGAAAGACGGCCCAAGTGCCGGCGTCACAATGGCAACCGCTCTGCTTTCTCTCGCAAAAAACAGGAAACTAAACAGAGATATTGCCATGACCGGAGAACTCACCCTCACTGGCAGAGTGCTCCCTGTCGGAGGCATCAGAGAAAAAGTTATCGCCGCTAAAAGAGCAGGCGTGAAAGAACTGATCATCCCCTCGGACAACGAGCGGGATTATATTGAGATGCCTGACTACCTTAAGAAGGGACTCAAAATGCATTTCGTCGCCACCTACGATGAAGTCGCAGATATTTGTTTTGGTATGAAGAAATAGGCTATTTGAGAACAAACACAACGGAGTGCACCATTGCCTATGGTAGTCAGATGATGACTCCCCTTAAATGACTGTCATCGCGCTTGCGCTATCGGCTTTAGGGGATCAATCGCATCAGTCTACGCTGCAGAAACTGGCCAACTGAAACCGAAACTCTCAAGACCACCCACTTCGTCGAGCTCACTGAGATTTAGAGAGAGCTGAAAGTCACAGTCGAGCAGCACCTCTTTGAGCTCAGCAGGGACAGCGTCAATACGTTGCAACCACGCCTCTTTAATTACTCTGTCAAAACCCGCTTCACGATCGAGGTGATATATCCCATCCTCTTGAGTCAACACGCCCTTGAACACGGCTAAATCGTCTTCCCCGTTTTCTTTCTTACGCCATAAAATTAGCGCTATCGGTTTGCCTTCGGCCGCTTCAGGACTCATCTTTTTGTACCAGTTAACTAGAATCTAAGTTGTTATTATAGTGGCATAAGGCACCGCATCAAAAGTTGCTTCTTGAGTTAACCCTTTCCATCGGTAAGAATTATGACCTGAGCGAAATTCATGCCCAACCGTTTTCAGGAGATGAACAATATGTCTGACAATTTCACTCAAAACAGGCAAATCATGTCAGAGGCCCTAGACCTGAAAAACAGACTGGGTCCTGCGCAGATATCCCGCTGGCAGGAAGAGGGTTATGTATTCGTTAATGGGCTAATCGATCCACTTGCCATTGATGCTATGTCCGACGCGGCGAGAAAACACTATCCGAAATCGGGTTCTGATGAAGCCACCGCGATTACAGATTTCGGCAGCACCGGCGCGATGAACTTCCCTTCACAGATTCAAGCGCTGAATCAGATTACTTTGCAAGAATCATTATTGCGCGCGGTCTCTGATTTGTTGGGGGTCGCTATTTGTGATACCCGACTGACGCAATCTGACGTGTGGGCAAAATACGGAAGAGAGACTAGAAAAAACATTCAGGACAATGCAGACCAGCGCATTCATGTCGATTACCCTAATCACACCATCGCTCACCCAACGCCCTGGTACCGCCCAGAAGCAGTCGAGATGATTGTCTACCTAAGTGATGCGGAGAGTCACGCGGGCGGCACTGCGGTTGTCCCCAGGCAAGGTAAGGATGATCCCGCGTATCGATGGCCAATTATCGATTCACCCGGCATTGGCGACCTGCGTTATATCAATGACAAAAACGCTGCTGAGGATTACTTTGCCGAACAGCGACCGGAACTCGCGCACTGGCGTCAATCCCTCTATGAACGTGAAGTAAGAACCGATTACCGAAAGGGCGATGTGCTTTTTTATCGACATGATACATGGCACCGGGGCACCCCTTTAGCCAACAGAGAAAGCAGGGTTGTCCAAAACATCACATTCAGGAAAGCAGCCTCAGAGTGGATAAGTACGCTCCACATCGGCTGGGCTTGGCAAGCATACAGGGATAACAAATTTCTTGAACGACTAATCGCCGGAGCAAGCTTGAATCAACGAGCCGTTTTGGGGTTCCCGCAACCTGGATCACCCTACTGGTGCGAAGAAACGCTACAAGCTGTCGAGGCAAGGTACGGCATGTTTGGATTTGATATCACACCCTATGCCCTGCACCAGGGAGACTAGGCTAGGACCAGCTTCATCCTGGTCTGAGCAAACTCAATGACATCTCCGGAAACGACCTTTTTTCTTTTTCGCGTTTCAACCTCGCCGTTTAAGCGAACCAGACCATTATCAACGACAAGCTTTGCTTCTCCACCGCTACCGACAAGGCCTTCAAACTTCAGTACCTTGTAGAGCTCGACAGGTTCCCGGTTGATGACAACCTCAATCACTTCCAAAGTGAACTTTTCTCTTCTGACGTATTGTGCTTGTTCGACTGTTCGGCATCCTCACCAACATCAGGTCGATACTGCATTTGAATCCCGTGAATGAAATTTCGAAGAATCTGATCTTTACAGGCACGATAGTGTTTATGTTTTGGCTTACGGAAAAATGCGCTTAACTCAGACTTACCAATTCGCAAATTTGCTTGTTCGAGCGTCGCGATCACGTCCTCAGCCTTCATATCGAGAGCAATCTTTAGCTTCTTTAAAATAATATTATTATTCAGCCGCTGCTCGATCTCTGGTTCTGCGCCTTCTCTTTTACCTCTTCTTTCGACGATCAATCCATTTAGAAAACTCGCCATGCCGGAGTCTTCAAGTGCAACAAAGCTATCGTGGTCTTCCTTTTTCAGCCAGCAACTAACCGCATCAATTGTCACCTCAAGACCACCCATCGCAAACAGCTTCACCATCGCATGGTCTTTGAAGTCGAACACAAAGCGAAGTTGACGCAAAATATCGTTATTTGTCATATTTCCTCGATCACAAAGTCCACATACTTTTTCCCGGACACTAGTCGCCAGAGCAGCAATCTGCTATTTCATTCATCATACTCTGGTCCAGCGGGCCGGCCGCCTCTGCCTCAAGGCATTCCTTTAGCTCAACCCTGTCCTTGACGCCCAGTACAACGGTGTCTACATCGATCATGGACAATGCGTACCGATGGGCGAGAAAGGCGGAGGATACGCCTGATTTAGCAGCAAGTCTTCGGAAATCAGCAGCCTTTTCGAAATCCAGCGCTTCCCTCGACCCGGGCTTCACATCACGGTCAATATTTTCCGTCAAAGCCCCCGCCGCAACTGCTCGAATTCCCATCACACCAACATTCTCTTTCGCCGCGAGTGAAATAATTTCTCTCGGGTCAGGTTTCTCACGACAAATCGCCATACCACCCGGAGAGTCAAGCAGGTTTGCAATACACTGGACTACATCGGGCTTGCGATCTGCCTTGAGAACTTGCCGATTGGCTTCCTGGACACTCGCCGCTGTTACGCCCCATGCACCAATTCGACCCTCCGCTTTCAGTGCCTCAAATGTACTCACCACATATTGTTCATAATTCGACCATTCGACCGCTATATGGGGCTGCGCGTTCGGTCTTAGGCTTTCATCCCAACCATCAGGGATCACGTAACCGTGCAAAATGAATACATCCACGTACTCCCGCTTCATGCGTTGACAGCTTTCATCGAGCGAAGATCGAAGTTTCTGCTCGATCGTTTTACCTTCAACTCCACCAACTAGACATTTCGTTGTCAGCTTGATGTCCGCAGGATATCCATCCTCGAAAGCAAACCCCATCACTGATTCGGCTTCTCCATTGCCGTACATTGGCGCCATATCAAAAAAATTAATGCCAGCTTCGTAAGAGGCCTGCACGGTTTTTATCGCTTCGTCTCTAGAGGTTTTCCCCCAGACCTGACCGATGCCTCCACCTCCCAAACATAAACGGCTGACGTTATTTACCGATCCCAAAGCGTTTTGCTGCATCTTCAATGTCCTGATTTCTTCCATGAATTGGATTGTTTGTTTTTGGCGAGAATAGCAGATAAACAAACACAAAGTGTCTGTTTAATCACGTACAATCTACCCATTAAAATCAGTGATGCTCAAAATGACGAAAAAGATCTTGGTTACAGGCGCCTCAGGATTTATCGGCGCGCACACTGTGATTGATCTCTTGAGTAACGGCTACGAGGTCAGAGGTACAATACGTGATCTAAACCGGGCTACGGATCTTAAAAAACTATTCAGCGCAAATACTAAATACCTCGAAAATCTCGAACTTGTTGAAGCAAGTCTCACGGATCCTGATTGTTGGGGCAATGTTGTTGAAGGTTGTGATGGCGTGTTTCATCTCGCCTCGCCGGTGCCAATTGAACAACCTAAGAACCCAGATGAACTCATCATACCGGCAAGAGAGGGCGTGCTTAACGTACTCAAGGCCGCCGCCGATGCTAAGATCAAACGCGTCGTACTCACGAGTTCGATTGCCGCAGTTTCGGCAAACCCTCACGCGGGCAAAATTATTCAGACTGAAGCAGACTGGTCGGATCCCTTGTTTCCAAACATCAACGCCTATGGACTGAGTAAAACCCTAGCGGAAAGAGCCGCCTGGGACTTCGCGGTCGATAAAGACATCGAACTCATCGCCATTAACCCGACCATGGTTCTGGGCCCGACACTAGAGCCAGACTACGGTTCTTCTCTGGAAGCATTGGCACTTTTAATGAGCGGCCGCTACCCACTATTGCCAAAACTATCGATGGGCATCGTCGATGTACGAGATGTCGCCATCCTTCATCGTCTAGCGTTTGAGCGCGCGAATTCTGGTAGCAGACTGCTTTGCAGTCATGGCCACATGTCACTTCTAGAGATAGCGACCCTGTTGAGTAGAGAAATTCCCTTGCTCGGCAGGAAACTGCCGCGCCATGAACTCCCATCTTTTATTTTTCGTGCATTAGCAAGGTTCAACCCGGTTTTGGCAACAATTGTGCCCGACCTGGATAAGATTGTGGAATACGATTGTGCACCTGCGTTTCACCTAGGATGGCAACCTCGACCGATCGAAGAAGCGATCATATGCGGCGCAACGAGCCTTATCGAGCACGGAGTGATAACGATTAATTAGACTATGGAGGAAGAAATAAAAACAAGTTACATTTCCTATGTACCGGGTCCCCTTGCTCTGCGCGTTATCTCGAGAGTTCATCAATTTATTTTCAAAGCCAGTCGTGGACAGATAGGAAAACGAGTAGACGGGCTAGATATACTGCTCATTACTACGCTCGGACATAAGTCCGGAAAACGCCACGAAACGCCTATGCCTTACTTTACGCACCCCAGGGGCTATCTGTTGATAGCGTCAAATGCGGGGGCCAGCACAAATCCCGCTTGGTACCATAACCTATTGCATGAAGCAGAGGTCGATGTTCAGATTGGTGGTGAAACTTTTCGCATGATCGCGCAGGATCTTAAAGGAGAGGAGCACCTAAGATGGTGGCAACATCTCATCAAGAAGCAACCCCGATACGCGACCTATCAGGCAACAACCGATAGGAAGGTGCCTATTGTACTATTGAAAATGAACGAAGGAGATCCAGCATGCTGAGACAGGCAAAAGATTTATTGGAAGAAGGTACCGAATTCAAGGCACTACTGGACACCCTATCGGATGTAGACTGGCAGACACCGACACCTTTCAAAGACTGGACGATCAATCAGGTGGTTCAGCACCTGCACGGGTCAGACAAAATGGCAGTGCTTTCTCTGAAAAGTAGAGAGGAGTTTCAAGCTTCAGTCAAAGATCGCAAGCTACTCGGCTCGATGATGAACCCAAGTCGAACAGGTTCAGAGTTGCTACAGGACTGGTGGTCCTACTTTCAGGAAATGTGTGAACTGCTAGGTAACAGTGACCCCAAACGTCGTCTCGCATGGTTTGGTCCCGATATGGGCGTGATGATGTTCACGACAGCAAGACAAATGGAAACTTGGGCCCACGGTCAGGATGTTTATGATCTAAAAAAGATACAACGAAACAACACCGAACGATTAAAAAACATCGCTGTCATCGGGGCACGAACCTACGGCTGGACATTTGCAAACAGAAAGATGGAGCCACCAGGTCCGGCACCTTATGTCGAACTTGTTGCACCTTCCGGCGAGATTTGGGCATTCAATGACCCCTCCACTGACAACTTCGTTAAGGGTGATGCGGTGGACTTCTGCCACGTGGTGACTCAGGGTAGAAATATTGCCGATGTGAATCTCAGAGTCGTTGGCGAACCAGCGATACTGTGGATGTCCATCGCTCAGTGTTTCGCTGGTCCCCCGGAAAACCCACCGGCACCGGGGACCCGATCAGCAACCCGATCAGCAACCCGATAGGCGCTGGGCTCCTTTAACAAAAAGAACGAAGCAATGTTCTGGTTGCATCTGCCTCTTCGCTATTGGTCACAAATTCTGATGCGGCAAAGTCAGTCACACCTGCCTCCTTCAGACCTTCGATCATTTCCTGCACCTGAATTTCAGTACCGACAAGCGCAAGATCTCCTGGCTCCTCAACCCCTTCGCGATCGAACATTGCCTTGTATGAAGGCAGCTGACCATACATTTTGAGATTTTTCGAAATTCTTGCGCGAATGCCTGCCTCGTCTTCCGTCACACAAACAGGTAAGGTCGCAATAATTCGGGGTGCAGGTTTACCCGCAGCCGCGGCCGCCTCACTCAGTCTCGGTTTTATGTGCTCCCTGATCGTTTTTGGACCCACCCAGGCAAGGGAGGTGCCATCAGCTAATCTGCCAGTCACTGCAAGCGCCTGCGGTCCCAGTGCTGCAACAACGATAGGACATGATTGCTCAGGCTTGAAGAAAGTCGTCGCGTCACAGGAAATCATTTCTCCCTTAAAGGAAACTTTGCCTTCATTGATCAACGGCACAAGCACCGACAAGTACTCTTTCAGATGCCGGATGGGGCGATCAAAGGGGATACCCAAATCAGCCATCATCACCTCATGGGACAAACCGATACCTAAGGTAAATCGAGATCCAATCGCCGCCTGCAACGTGTGTACCTGTCCCGCCAAGACCATGGGATGACGCGGGAAAGTAGGAATAATGGCTGTGCCAAGCTCAATGTCCTTAACTTTGGAACCGACGACCGTCAATACAGTCATCGCATCGAGTCCACCGGTCGGATGTTCCGCCAACCAATAGCTGGTAAAGCCGTGGTCCGCCGCTTGCTGGGCATGTTTCTCAATCGCGTCTATTGAGGCTCGCTGGACAAGCCCAGTACCATTAATACCGATTTTCATTTCAAACCTCTCATTTAAACTTTGTTTTCCTGCACCATACATAAGTCATCGTCACGGAACAAACACTTGCCATGTACACAAATAAGGATTGTCGAGTTCCTCTAAAAAAACAGATGTGTACAATCAAAACTCGTTTTATTTCGATCACCGGTTACGCAGATCATCGGGCTATGTCATCATTAGATTCCGTGAAATCATACATTTTTCAACCGTTTAGAATATCAAAGGTTACCCTATGACAAATGAATACAACGCGCTTTCCCCTGAAGAAACTTACATCATTATCAACAAGGGTACAGAAGCGCCTTTTTCAGGGAAATACGACAATTTTTTTGAGGGCGGCATCTACGTTTGCAAGCAATGTGAAGCCCCGCTGTACCGGTCACAAGATAAGTTTCAGTCGCATTGCGGCTGGCCCAGCTTCGATGATGAGATAGCTGGCGCAGTAAGACGCTCCACTGATGCGGATGGTATGCGGGTCGAAATACTTTGTGCTAACTGTGATGGACACCTAGGCCATGTTTTTCAGGGTGAAGGCCTGACCCTTAAGAACACGCGACACTGCGTTAACTCTGTTTCCATGAACTTTGTTAGCAGTGAAGCGCCATAGGATTACTGTTTAAAACAGCGAAATAAAAACATGCACAACCGTGGGTGGAAAAGCGTTAGTGAAGATGTCGTTGAACGGCGCAGGCAATGATCAAAGGCACCCGATACTGGCCCAAATCTTCCTATCCTCACCGAACTACAACGCGAGCTCAAAGAAATAAACCTCGGGCACCGGCTGAAAACCCGTAAAACGGGTAGATCCACTTGAAGTTTTTTGATCGATGACAAGAACAGCCAGTGTGTTTGGCTCTCCCTCGACCGAAGTCTCAAGTTGAACGACTCGTTTCGGTTCGAGTCCTTCAATACCGCCTGGATAGAAGGCAACATAAGCGTTGGCACTTGGCTTGACTCTTGAACCTGTGGACGGCGCTGGAATTCTTACCTGGTTTGCGATGCTTGTTGCCAGCTTGGCCCAGCGAGCATCAGGAAACGACTTCTTTGGTGACACTCGCTTGAAGTCAAAGTTATCTTTCCCTGCTTTGCCCGAAATCTTATAAAAAGCCGCGTAAGGTGCCTTCAGGATTGACGTTGCCTGACTAACATCCATTGCCTTTTCCACAATTCTATTCGGAACTGCCCGATTCGAGCCTACCGTATTTTCCGCGTAATTGACTGTTGCAACTGCAACTCCAGAAAAGGCTATGCAGACCGCTAACATCATTGCTTTTAACATTTACATGTTCTCCCTGCGTAATAAATTTCGTGAAACACCGTTTCAACCTGAGGCGCGGATTTTAGGCCAAAGATTTGCGTTGAAACTGGAATTATCGTCGATACGAGGATTGGAGAAGTTGAGTTGCATCGACGTAGTTGTAAGACAACCGAAGCGTCACGATCAATTCTGTTAGTATTAGCTAAATACCAGTGAAACTGACCCATGACAGAAGAAGAATACTTCACCACCTGGCAAACAACTTTTAAAGATCAGCCAGATATAAATGAGCCAGCAAATTTGGCAATTTCAGCGGGACGTTTATCCACCAACCCGGATCCAGCCTTGATCTTCATTGCAGGATATCAGGCAGCCATCAGAGCCACCTTTAAAGAGATTGCGAGTAATCACTGGCTAGCATACGCTGCCTCGGAAGATCGAAGCGAGACCAACCGAAAACCCGCTGTCACAATCAACAACGGTCGCCTTCATGGCTTTAAAACCTGGATAGCTGCGAGCAAACTCGTCGGTGAACTGATCGTTAAGGTTGGATCCGGAGCAGAGGCTCGATACGTTAGAGTCTCAGCATGCACAACTGGCGTGAACATTACACATAAACCGGCATCTCGTTTTCTGCCAAAACTGAGTCAAGGACAGGCAGAGTTTGATGGCGCTGAATTCAAAGAGCTGCAAGACCTGAGTCTGATTTCCGGCTTTGCAGATCGTGAATCCTACTATATCTATCTTGCGTTCTTATCTGCGTTATCAACTCAGAACCATTCAAGTAAAAACCTTTCTGATTCTTCAAGCCTAGCCAAGAGAGCGAATTTAATTCTCCAAACACACAAAGGCACGCTCAACAACCTTGCGAAACTGGATACATCTATTCAAGCCCTGCTGCATTCATCGAACCCTGAAATGACTGATTTAAAATCCGCGTGGGGTGATGATGGAAAACTTTTTATGATGTATTCGAAGGGGATACAGGCGCGCCACAAATAATCAGAGTCGAGGATCCACCGCAACCGATGTCGCTTTCACTAGCCATGTTGAAACCATCAGTGCTAGACCACAAAGCACTATACCCACCAGCGCAAATTCTGAATTGGCAATATCAATGCCGATGTTTCCAAGACCCGGGGCCGCGATCAACAATCCACCAGTGGCAATCAAAACTCTCGGCACGAAACCCCGGATGACACCCATAAACGGCAAGTAACCCTGCACGCCTGAAGCAATAAGCCAAACTCCCACGAAGGTCTCAAAAACCGCTTGGACTATTACAATAGGCTCAGCATTCAAAATAAGCGCCGGCTGAAGTACAAAAAAGAAAGGAATACAGTATGTGGCCACACCGAACTGCATAGCCTTAAAACCCGTGGACATGGGATTCGAACCCGCGATTGACGCTGCCGCAAATGCGCCAAGTGCAACCGGCGGTGTAATAAACGACAGCATGCCGCAATAAAGAATAAATAGATGAACACTCAGCGGTTCCAGGCCACCTTGAATCAATGCTGGCGCAAGCACGATAGCGAGGAAGATATAAGCAGCGGTTACGGTCATACCAATGCCCAGAACAAAACTTGTCAGTGCACCCATCAACAGCAACACAAGGGTAGAGCCACCTGCAAGGAAAAGCAGCTCATTCACCAGCGTGCCGGACAACCCCGTTAGCGACAAAGCGCCAACAATGAGACCCACCCCGCTGAGTACAATTAACAACTCGACAAACAGTGAGCCACTGGCAACTAGAAAGTCAAAAACGTCTCTTGCACCCCACCTATGTCGTTTGGAAAATTGGTTTAGTATTAGAAGTACAAGGGTAGACAGCCAGGGCGCCAACGCCTCTCTTTGCATAACAAGCAGTAATACTACCAGTACGGCAAAAGCGCCAAGATAATACCAACCATTTTTAATGGTATCGAGCAGATCTGGAATCTCGTCTTCATCAGCGCCCTGAAGATTTTCACGTGCGGCAAATGCATCCAATTGCAGGAAAAGTGCAACAAAATACAGCACTGCAGGAATCGCCGCCGCCAGCGCCACATCGTAGTAAGGCATGCCAAGGAAAGTCGCCATGACGAATGCTGTCGAACCCATCACCGGGGGTAACAGCACGCCGCCGGTTGAAGCGCATGCTTCGATGCCCCCGGCTGCGGATGCATTAAAACCTGATCGTTTCATTGCCGGAATAGTCAACTGCCCGGTCGTCAACACATTCGTGACCACGCTACCGCTCATTGATCCCATTAGACCGCTGGAAAGAATCGCCACCTTCGCTGGTCCACCACGCACCCGCCCCAAAAGCGAAAATGCTAGATCAATGAAGAACTGCCCTCCTCCGGTGCATTTCAAAGCAACACCGAATACAAGAAAACCAATGACCAGATTTGCAAAAGCGCGAAATGGCAACCCTAGTACGCTTTCACTGCTCATTGCATGGTATATCGCCGTATCCTGCAGAGAAACCGACATGCCGGAAATAGCATCGGGCATCTGCTCTGCCGCAAGAGGGTAGAGGGAGAAAAGAGACACCAATATAAAAAGCGACCAACCAGCAACACGGCGCACAGTTTCCAGCGCACAAGCCCACAGCACGTAGGAAACCCAGACAGCCTCTTCTGGTCCACCAAACTCCCAACCTTCATCGAGAATTTGTTCTGAATGCCAGTACAACCAACCACAAGCCAAGAAATTTACCAGTGCAAGCAAGACATCAAGCGGCAACAGATCGGTCTTCTGATTTGATCGATACAGCAGAAACCCAAGCGGCATCAGAAACATCAGCACAAGATAAAAGTACTGTGTTTCAAGCGAGACAATGCCGGACAACAATGGGGCACCAAGTACTCGAAGGCTGTCCATTGCAAGCAATGAAACAATCACCGCAGTTAAAGCAAGAAGAATACCTAACGGCCCATCTGTGGCTCGCAGTTTTGTCATGGACTTTTCACCATCAACCGACAATTATCCAAAAATTTTTTCTACCAAACGGGATCGAAACCTGCGTCGGTCAGTTTCTTCTCGCGTAACTGTAACCAAAGTGTTGCAAATTTTTCGTCGCTCTCAACGTCAAGGCTTTGAAGTGTTTGCCAGGCATCACCCAGTACTTTTTGGCGCTGAACCAATCGGTCATTATGAACACTATGCGCTGGCTTCCAAACCCCTACCTCCTTGTAGTATTGAATAGCGGCGGAATGAAAGGGTACAACCCAGTCAAACTGCTGCAAATGCATAGCCCAACCGATTGCCCCAGGATCTGCATCTTTGTAGTCGTCATAACCAAGGTGAATTGCCTTCGCTAGAGAATAAACAAGATCGTCTTTTTGATCAGCCAGAGAAATTAGAATAGGGTACGGATAAGTGCCTCCCTCGTGGGGGCTCTCTTCGGAAATTGCCGCGCCTCTGACCGCGATATGCGGCACGAAATAAGGAGCCACTTTTTTAAGGCGACGCCAGCAAGCTTTATCTTCGTGAGGTAAAGGTGGCCAAAATATGCCACGGGGGCTAGCTTCGAGTTTGCGGGTTGGACCCGAGACGGTTGTGGCATAGGCCGCATCAATCTGATTTGCAACGACGCCATTCCACATCGCAGCGTATCCCGGGTATTCGACCCGAACAACGTCTTGCCAGGTAAGTCCGCCACAGGCAAGCATCGCCTCTGTAGACACATTCAGTGCAGGCGCACCTCGAACCCACGCTATGCGCTTGCCTCGTAATTGGGAAAACTCCTTAACGCCTGTGTCCGCGGCAACCGCCAGAGACTGATTGGATAATCCGTTCGACAACATCGTAATTCTAATAGGCAACGGTCCCCAATTTCGATGCGCAAACTGGAACATACCTTCCTGAGCGAAGTAGGTTGCCACACCGGTTGCTGTGAACTGGACTCTACCCTTCTTCAATGGCAGTAACCGGGAGATATCATTTTTGCCAGGGATAACCCTGAGATTAACGCCGTGTTTGTCCTTGAGTACCTTGCCGATAGCCACTGCTTGATTGTAACCGGTAGTGCCCAGGTTATAAGCACTCCAGGCCATGGTGCGCGGTAGTGCAACTTCCTCTGCAGCGACGAGCATTTCAGGCGTCGAGACAAAAACCGCCAGCGACAATAAACACTGGGATAAAGATCGTGAGAATAGAGACATTTGAACCACTATTTTTAACCAGTGCGCACAATAGCAGTGTTACATTCGCTATAGAAGCTCTTCAAGCTGCACCGGCGCGCCTCTGGCAATCGACTCCTGAGCCGCGATACCCATCGCCACCGACAACAATCCATCCTCAACTGTCACTCTGGGGTCAAGGTTCTCTTCTATACAATGGATAAAATCCAGATGTTCCAAGTAGCTGGCGCCGTGATGCAGCCCCACTTCGTTAACCCGCGGATCCATTGCAATTTTTTGCGTAGTAAATTTACCATAGTCCCTTCCCGCTTTTGTCATGACACCCTCGGGAATCGTCACCTCAAGTTTGCCGCCAGAACCCGTTGCTACTAGCTCTTGTTCATTTCGACCGCCCTCGGCGAACATGCATAGATCAAGACAAGCTCTGGCTCCATTTTCGTAGTCCACGATAACGAAGGCGTTATCCAGAATGTCCGGCACTTCTCCGTCATAACGTTCGTCGAGATGGTTCACGTCTTGGGCCCCGGAGGCAAATATTCTGACTGGCTTTGACTTGACGACAAGATTCATCATGTCGAAGAAGTGACAGCATTTTTCAACCAGCGTGCCTCCGCTGTTGCGGTTAAACCGGTTCCAGTTATCTACCTTCTTAAGGAACGGGAATCGGTGTTCTCGAATAAAAAACATCTTGATGTCTCCAACCACATTGTCCTCAAGCTCATTAAGGAAACTCATGATGGGCGACATATATCGATATTCAAGTCCGATCCAAACCATACCTGTGTGTTTCTCTGCCATTGTTCGCAACTCGATCGAGTCAGCCATGGTTGTGCACATTGGCTTTTCCAGAAGCACATGTTTGCTCGTACCAAACACATCTCGCATCACATCAATGTGAGTAAAATTGGGCGATGCAACAACCACCGCATCAATGTCATCTCTTGCTAGGAGATCCCGATAGTCGGTGTATTCGTCAGGCGTAAATCTGCCTTGGCAAGCTTTCTGACCCCAGCCAAGCGACCGCTCACTCGGATCTGCGATAGCGACTACCGACGCTGTCTCTATCTGGACGATATTACGAATATGCTCGCAACCCATCATCCCTGTACCAATCACTCCATAGTTAACTGTCATCGACTGTCCTACCTTCTTTCGGTAAATAGATATAACCCAGGTACTCAAATTCCCATTCAACAGGAAATCTGAATCCATTTTTTTGAACACGCACCTCTATCGTTCGAACTGGCAGACTATTCTCTTCTAACCACCTCGTTGTATCACCAGGACAGGAGAAAGGCGGCGGTGTCGCCGCTTTCCTGCGAGGACACAAAATAAGTCCTGGCTTTCTACGCCAGTCCAATGAAGATACCGCCGCGGCCGCTTCACTATCAGGCAATCCGGGAAGTATCTTAATCTCAGGGTTCCCATAGAAAGCAACTAACCCATTTTCTGCCCACTGGCCGCCCACCCAATGGAGTTCGTTGTCTGGCAGCGTTTCCTGCCACTTTTGAATGATCGCTTCTGCTGCCTCGGCCCGCGGCCGGTAATAATTAGCACTCTCTCTCTTAGCCTCGAACACGGCAAAGATGGGACTCACAATTAGAATCAAAACTAACCAAACGCAAAAAATCCGGAGGATGCTGCCTGAATAGTTTGCCATTTCGTCCCCTTCGGCTTGCCAAAGGTTTCTTATCCATAGCAGCGGGAAACCAAACCCGAGCGGTATCGCCCATGGCAGAGAAAGCGCAACAATCCCGAGGATGCCAAACAGTAGCGTCAACATCCAAGGAAGCATGACCATCCAAAACAACGTGTCGTTCCAACCTTGACAGTACCAGGCAAGAACAAGGTTTTTAAAGAAACGGCGAATTCGAGCAATCACCGATTGCTCTTGACGAGTGCCTATCCATGCGCATATCAGCAGTGGAATCAACCAATACAACCATGGCACAAAGGCGAACTTCAACAGCGCCCGATAGGGCGCTCGATTTTCTGATTGTGCAGCAATATAGGCGAAGGAAATGAAACTATTGTCAAACAACCAGAGTATGTGGGGTGTCAATATCAGGGTAAAGACGATGCCAGAAAGCCAAGGTTTATAACTTTTTAACCAATGTCTCCCGTCCTTTGAGCTAAAACTCGCCAACAGCAAACCAACCATCAGTACACCGCTATAGTATTTACCGAGCAGCGCCAAACCGCCTAGTACACCAAACAGGATGGTCCACGTGTTTACATTTGTATCGGTTTCTTGCTGACTTTTAAGCCAACCAAAAACGACCCAAGGCCAAAGAGATAAAAGTATGGCGTTCGCATTAAATTTAACTGCAAGCGTGCTATAGGGTAACGCCATCGCCAACAAGAGCACAGTAGGCACAGCCACCCGCGCAAACCCAAGAACAATTGCAACCCGATAGACCCCGACCAAGCCAAGCAATACGTTTAAATAAGATAACAAATGGTAAGCGGTGTCATTGCGCGGCAATATCGAAAACCAAAGTCCCGTCACCCAACCAATGAGCGGAGGGTGTTTATGGGTACCCCAGCTGAATTCCTGTCCCCACGCAAAGTTTTCCAACATATCCCCATAGGGATCAAGGTTGGTATCAGAAATGAAGCGTGCAACGACCCAAACGAACAGATTTAAAATCAATACTGGAAGGAGCCACCTATCCAAATCAAGGGCGCCTACCTTTCGTCTCATACCGTTACTTCCCTTGAAGGGATCAGCAACAACAGGCAAATCAGCAGCCCAAGTCCAGTCGCCGTTGCAAGCGCAGGGATACCCCAGACGCTCACAATTGCTCCTGCTGAGATCGCAGCCCAGGCAAACCCACTCATCAGCAGCGGTGTCGCAATTGCAGCCCACCTGCCTTCCGCATCAAGGGAGCCGGCAAGTGCCAGCAGAATCGGAAAGTTAAACTGCAGGGAAAATATCGCCGGTACAAGCGCAATCATAAATATCAACTGGCTGCTCGCATGAATAGCAATGTACCAACCTACCGCACAAACAATATAGGCACCCGCCAGCGGGCGATAAGGACCAAACTTGCCACTACTCCAACCTCCAAGCTGGCAAGCAAGCGAGGACACGAGCACAAGCGTACCAATGAAGGAACCAGCGGAGGCGTAGCTCATGCCCAGATCTATGCCGATGGTAAAGAGGAAGGCAAATCCAAAACCACTGCAGGTGACAAACAGCATACCCATGATAATTACAGCGACAGGCCTTAACGAAATTAACAGAGGCTTGCTGAATTTGACTGTACCGTCCTGCTGACCATCGTTTGTTTTGTAAGCTAACATCAGCAGCGTATAGCCAAGCGAGAGGGCAGCTGCGAACAAATAGCCGCCTTCAAGTCCAAGCGCGCCAATCGCCGCTCCCACACCAGCAATCATAAATGACATCAGAAAAACGGCAGCCATATCAACAAATCCAAACATCTCGTCCGCAAGAGTTTGTGTGGCGATGATTCTCGAAACGCTACCCGTTAACACGCCAACTGAGATGCCAGCAAAAAACTGCAGCGTCAGCACCAATGCCTTGAGGTCAAAGACATAGGCACTTACGAGCTCCGTGGTTGTTAACAGCCCACCAAAAACAATCACCAGCAGCCGCAGCGGCATCAGACCCAGCAGTTTGTTCAATAATAGGGAAGAGAGCGCAATACCGACAAAAGGCATTGCCACAACGAGACCAGCGAGAGACTCACTAAAGCCTGCCTGCTCCACATATCGAGTGAGTAACACTGGTTTCATGGCGCTAAACAACGTCGACATACTAAACGCGGAAGCGCCGGCTAACAGTAACGTTGGAAACTGGAATATTCGGAAGTAACTCATAGACCCGGGCTCACACCTGTCTGCAAATTAACGCCGGACCCGTTTGCGACAGGATAGAAACAACAAACCCGGATTGCCAATGGAATCATAAGCAACCCGGGCTGTTATCGCATCTATTTTCTTAAGACTAGATACGCTCAACGATGATGGCAGGCGCCATACCACCGGCAGCACACATGGTCACAAGACCAAACTGCTGCCCTCGACGCTCGAGCTCGTCAATCACTGTACCAATCAGCATGGAGCCAGTTGCACCAATCGGGTGACCCAGCGCCATCGCACCTCCGTTTACATTAACCTTGTCCCGATCGAGATTCAGGTCACGAATGAACTTCTCAGCAACAACCGAAAACGCTTCGTTAATCTCAAACAGATCAATGTCATCAAGTGTCATGCCGGCCTTGGCGAGCACTTTTTTCGCGGCCGGAACAGGCGCATTCAACATCAGTGTTGGGCAATCACCCATATTGCACATAGCGACAATTCTGGCCCGCGGCTTCAACCCATTTGCTTTTGCATAGTCCGCGGATGCCATCAAGACAGCCCCTGCACCATCTACAACGCCTGAAGAATTACCCGCGTGATGGAAATGCTGTACATCAAGATCCGGGAACCTCTGATTCACTAACTTGCGGAAAGTTGTGCCAGATTCGTCCAGCGGAATATCAGCCATACGCGCAAATGAGGGCTCCAGACCAGATAATGTTTCAAGGGTCGTTTGTGGACGGGGAAACTCCTCGTGGTCCAACGCAATGCTGCCGTCGAGCTTATGCACGGGTACCAACGACCGATCAAAGTAGCCGTTCTTAATGGCATTATCGGCTCGCTGTTGGGAAACCAGAGCTAACTCATCAAGTGCTGTTCGGCTAATACCTTCAATGGTAGCAATCGCATCAGCACACACACCCTGATGAGGCTGAGGATGAACGTCTCTTAGTCTGAAATTGTCATTATCGAGGAAAGGAGAGCTATTACCACTGCCCTGACCGAATGTAGACATCATTTCCGCACCACCACCGATACACAAATCTTCCATACCCGACATAATGTTTGCAGCGGCGATATTGACCGACGTAATGCCAGAACCACAAAATCTGTCCAGTGTGACACCACTGGCTTTTATGTCATAACCTGCATCAAGTGCCGACATTCTGGCGAGGTCGCCACTCTGCTGTCCCCGTTGGGAGCTAGTGCCAAAAATAATGTCATCTACTTCAGCGGTATCAAAACCAACTCTGTCGTGCAGCGCTTTTAATACTGCAGCACCGAGATGTTGTGGGTGTTCATCCGCCAGGGCACCCTTACCTTTTTTGCCAATACCCCTTGGTGTTCTACATGCATCTATAATCCAGGCTTCTGCCATGGTTTTACTCCTTTAGTTAATCAACTTATTTAAAATCGTTTGTTTATCTTCAGATCAAAATTTTTTGCGTGAGAAACACTGCTTCACTCTATGAGCCAGTGATCAATGGCAGGCTTTCATCTTTTACCCATTCACTCATGGAACCATCATATATCGCTACGTTGTCATGCCCGATCAACGTTAGCGCCATCGCATCAATTGTCGCGGATATACCACCGCCGCAATAGGCGATGACCCTAGGCGTACCCCACACGCCACTTTCCTCAAAATTCTGCCTTAAATCTTCAGCTGGCTTAAAACAGCCTTCTTTCATCATCGTATCGTAATAGAGGTTCTTGCTGTTCTCGATGTGCCCCCTCCTACCATAATGCATATCCGCTTCACCGGAATATACGCCAGGTGCCAGCGCATTAATTGTACAGATACCTCCATCTTCAATCGCAGCAGCCGTCTGCTCTTTGTTGACCCACCGCTCTGCGTCAAGATTAACGCTCATCTGACCGGCGGTGTAGCTTCCCGCATCCATCGAAAGGTCACGGTTTTCAGCTTTCCATTTCTCAAGACCGCCATCCAGCACAGCGACCTGCTTATGGCCGCAAGAGTATAACATCCACCATGCGCGGGTCGCCCACATCATATGACCGGAACTATAAAACACAACCTGACTATCATCGTCGATTCCAGCTGCACGATAAGCCGCTTGCAGATATTCGGCAGAAGGCAATGTGAATCCGAGACCGCTGGTTGTATCAGAGAGATCTTTGCCCAGATCCATAAAAGCGGTGCCGGGGATATGACCGTTACCATAGTCTTCGATGCCAGAAACGGCCTTATAACCCGGTGGATTGGGCACCAGCGTCACTGTGACATCAAAGATTCTCAAATTTGCCCCGTTTTGAGACACTGCCTCAGATAGTGCTTCGGTCGAGATAAGATGTTGCGGATTGCTGTATGCCATTAAGCCTCTCCAGTAGTTTCAGCAGTATAAGAGGGACCTGATTGTAGTTGTCACCGGTACACAGGGTCAAACGAGAGGATTAACTGGCGAAATTTTCAGCGTTATGGATAAATGCCATTTACTACTCTGCATCCAGCGGCGCGCCGGAAGGAAAATCCAATGGACTCCCTAACGATTCAATCCTCGAATCCGACACGTGACGTCCCTATCGACGTGCTCATAGACTCAATGGTCAGGCCGATTACCGATGCTGTTTCGGGCTTTATTTTTTACGCGGTACCGGTAGGAGATGCCAATCTGCCACTGATTGTTGTCTGGCTGGTCGCAGGGGGGCTGTTCTTCACCGGGTATCTTGGGTTTATCAATGTTCGCGGCTTTCGCCATGGGTTGGCATTGGCGACCGGACGATACCAAAATCCTAATGCACCAGGTGAAGTCACTCAATTTCAGGCGCTGGCAACCGCGGTGTCAGGCACCGTCGGTGTAGGTAACATCGCCGGGGTGGCAATCGCTATCTCACTGGGCGGTCCGGGCGCAACTTTCTGGCTTATTGTTGCCGGGCTACTCGGTATGTCTACCAAATTCGCTGAATGCACGCTGGCGGTTCGATATCGCAAGACCAACCCGGATGGATCAGTATCCGGTGGCCCTATGTACTATCTCGAACAGGGTTTGAAAGATCTCAAGTTACCGGGCGTTGGCAAAGCACTTGGACTTTTCTATGCGATGGCGATGGTCATTGGCTGCTTGGGTATTGGTAACATGTTTCAGTCTAATCAGGCAGCGGCGATTTTCATTACCGTCACCGGGGCCGAACAAAGCCCTTTCATGGGCAAGGCCTGGCTACTCGGCCTCGCTATGGCGATCGTCGTTGCGATAGTGATATTCGGCGGGATCAAGAGCATCGCCAGGGTCACAGAAAAACTGGTCCCCTTTATGGCCGTGCTCTATTCAGTTGCGGCGATCGTCATCATTGTATTCAACGCAGATAAACTACTCTGGGCGTTCGGTGCAATCTGGCAGGGGGCCTTCAGTCCTGACGGCGTCACTGGAGGCATCATCGGGGTCATCGTCATTGGTTTCAGGCGCGCCGTGTTTTCAAACGAAGCCGGGCTAGGCTCTGCTTCTATCGCGCATAGTGCCGTCAAAACAAACTTCCCTGCAACAGAAGGCTATGTTGCTCTCCTTGAACCCTTCATCGACACAGTCGTAGTATGCACACTCACCGCGCTCGTTATCATCACAACTGTCTATGATCCATTACTCGCAAATACTGGCATCAGCGGCATCGAAATGACAACCCGTGCCTTTCAATCGACGATATCATGGTCACCTATACCACTTTCCGTAGCCGCGATACTATTTGCATTTTCAACCATGCTTTCTTGGAGCTACTACGGACTCAAAGCGTTTACCTATTTATTTGGTGAAGCCAATATCACTCAACTTATTTTCAAATTTATTTTTTGCATCTTTATCGTCATTGGCTCAGCTATTCAGCTCAATGCCTTAATCGATCTGTCAGATGCTTTAGTGTTTATTGTTGCCATACCTAATTTAATCGGCCTTTACATACTGGCTCCGATCGTCCGAGCAGAGATTGAGAAGTATTCGGAAAGTCGAAAAACAGCATAGACCATCGTGAGAGGTGGTAGCGAATGACTTAGCCAAAGGTGTGATAGGCTTTGCTTTCTTTGCATCGATGCAGCTGTGTTGGTCTGCACAGAAAACACTATTAGTTGCGAACCGGTATAGTCCGACAGTCAACTGAATCAAAATATTTTTATATCAGGAGAGTAAACATGTTCAGTCATATTATGGTGGGCGGAAACGACATCGATGAGGCAAAAAAATTCTATGATGCCGTTCTTGGCACGATGGGGCACTCGCCTGGCACCATCGACCCCAAGGGTCGTTGTTTCTACATCACCGACACAGGGATTTTTTCAATCAGCAAACCTATCGATGGAGAGCCAGCGGGTCCAGGCAATGGCAGCACCGTTGGCTTTCTTGCTGCTAACCCTGAAACCGCTGACAAATGGCATGCAGCGGGTTTGGCGAATGGCGGCACCACCTGTGAAGATCCTCCCGGCGCGAGAGGCAACACATACCTTGCCTACCTTCGTGATCCTTCTGGAAACAAGATTTGCGCACTACATCGAATGGGGTAACTTTTTCAATATCATCACCGCTAAATCAAAGTTTGATGGTTTAGCGGTGTTTTTTCATTGGAAGGTGTATCAATGACGAGAGCAGTTTCAAAAAGTCTACATCAATTTCTCAGTGCTTATGCCCCTGAAATAGCAGATCTATACCTCAAAACTCGTCAAACCGTGCTTGCCAAAGCACCGCATGCGAACGAGTTAATCTACGATGCATACAACGCCCTGTCCTGTGTCTACTCCTTCACGGAGAACATGAAGCAGGGATTTATACACATCGCGGCCTATCCCAATCATGTCAACCTCGGGTTTAACCAAGGGGCCTCTCTAGAGGACCCAGATTCGCTATTACTTGGTCACGGTTCACACATCCGGCATATTAAGATCGGGCATGGCGGCGTTATTCATCGCAACGCCACCCTGACACTCATCGAGAGCGCTGTGATGCAGGGTAAACGAATGCAAGCCGCTAATCCCGGCGCCACCCCATCGCTTAGCGCGACGCTTGTTAAATCTGTTTCTGAAAACAAACGACGGCCTTGAACGGCACAGCCTAGTCGTTTGAGTACATTGTCACGACACAGGCGCCACCAAGACCTAAATTGTGCTGCAGCGCATGGGTAACGCCATCAACCTGTCTTGCGCCTGCATCACCACGCAGCTGCCATACCAATTCTGTGCACTGGGCTAAACCCGTCGCACCTAGCGGGTGACCTTTAGAAAGCAAACCACCGGAGGGGTTAGTTACAATACGGCCACCGTAGGTGTTGTCCCCGTCCCAGATGAACTTCTCGGCAGTGCCTTCGCCGGTCAGTCCCAGAGCCTCATAGGTCAGAAGCTCATTAGCGGTAAAGCAATCGTGCAATTCAACGACTTGGACCTCGTCTGGTCCTACACCGGCTTCTTCATAGACTCGGTCCGCCGCTGCTTTCGCCATATCGTAGCCAACCAGCTTGCGCAACGAATGGTCTTCAAGGGTGCTTGCAAAGTCCGTTGTCATTGCCTGACCCTTAATTGAGATCGCATTGTTCAGGCCGTGTTTCTTAGCGAAACCCTCACTACAAATCACCGCGGCTGCAGCACCGCAGGTCGGAGGGCAGCACTGATAGCGAGTCAACGGACCATAGATGTGAGGCGATGCCATGATTTCTTCGACCGTCAGCAGTTCTTTAAAAACAGCATAGGGATTATTCACTGCGTGTTTGCGGGCCTTTTCCGAGATTTTGGCAAAAGTCTCGTCACGCGTCCCGTATTCATCTGCATATTCTTTGCCCGCGCCGCCGAAATACTGCGCTGCATCGGGTGCTTTTCGATCAACACCCTGAAGCGATTTTCGCTCTTTGAACATTCTTTTCATCGGGCTGGGCCGATCATTAAACACAGCACCTAATGCGCCGGGCACCATTTGCTCGAAACCGAGTGCAAGGGCACATTCCACCATCCCTGATTCAACCGCCTGGCGTGCCAAAAACAATGCTGATGAACCCGTTGCACAATTATTGTTAACGTTAATGATTGGTACGCCGGACATACCAAGCCCGTAGACAGCCGCCTGCCCTGCTGTAGAGTCACCGTAGACATAGCCAACATACACCTGACCAATATCAGCATAGTCGATGCCCGCGTCTTCAATCGCCAATCGTGCGGCGGTTTCGCCCATGACAGGATAATCATCGCTTTGACCTGGCTTGGTAAAAGGAATCATCCCCACGCCAGCTACTTTTGTCTTCGACATGCTTTTCTCCGCTTCATTTAAGTCATTTGCCACCAAGATTGCGCATTTTTACCTCGTAAATCAACAATATTTGATACTCGCATGACTTTTGGACATCCACTAAACGAAGACTTTTCGCCACCCGGTTGCAACGGACTACGTAATACTCGTGGATGTCTAGTGATGGTTATTTAATGGATGTGCGAAAATTGTGTAAACTTCGGCTCGAGAAAACTTGAAGGACTGAGATCGTGGAACATTTTGATGTTGTAATAGTAGGGGCTGGGCTATCTGGAATAGGCGCGGCATTCCATCTACAGGAACGTTGCCCCGGGAAAAGCTATGCGATTCTTGAAGGTCGAGATGCAATCGGCGGTACCTGGGATCTATTTCGGTATCCAGGCATTCGATCCGACAGCGACATGCATACTCTGGGATATAGTTTCAAACCTTGGCTTGAGGCGAAAGCAATTGCGGACGGTCCCTCGATTCGCAAATACGTCAATGAAACTGCTGATGAAAATGAAATTCGCGACAACATTCGCTTTAATCATCTGGTGCAAGACGCGGCTTGGTCAACTGAGCATGCCACATGGACAGTGACCAGCTTTAACAAAGCAACCAACGAAACAGTCCAATATCGCTGCAACTTCCTCTACATGTGCAGCGGCTACTACAACTATGATGAGGCTTACACGCCGGAATTTGAGGGCATTGAAGATTTCAGCGGAACAGTTGTGCACCCGCAGTTCTGGCCTGAAGACCTGGATTACTCAGGTAAGAAAGTTGTTGTGATCGGTAGCGGCGCAACCGCGATGACAATCGTACCGGCCATGGCCGATAAGGTTGAATCAATCACCATGCTACAACGCTCACCCACCTACGTTGTTTCCCGCCCCGCGGAAGACAAAATGGCGAACACCTTCAGAAAGTATCTGCCAGAGAAACTCGCCTATGGCCTCACTCGATTCAAGAACGTTGAGCTGGGCCGCATCATGTATAACCGAACCAGAACACAACCGGCCAAAGTTAAGAAAATAATTCTTGATATGGTTCGTAAAGAACTTAAGCCCGACTACGACGTCGACAAACATTTTACGCCGTCATACAACCCCTGGGATCAACGCCTCTGCCTTGTGCCAGACTCGGATTTGTTTAAAGCAATCAATTCAGGCAAGGCAATCGTGGTGACTGAAAAAATTGATAGCATTACCAGTCATGGCATTAAGCTCGAAAGCGGAGAGGTACTGCCAGCTGATATCATCGTCACTGCGACCGGCCTGAACATGAAGGTACTGGGGGGCGCGACGCTCTCCGTTGATGGCAAGCCCGTCGACTTTCCTTCGAAGTTTTCTTATAAAGGCATGATGTACTCAGACGTGCCCAATTTGGTGCAGACTTTCGGCTACATCAATGCATCTTGGACGCTTCGCGCTGATATCAATTCAGAGTTTGTCTGCAGACTTCTCAACCGCATGGACGAGTTAGGCGTTAGGCAAGCGACACCAATTATTCGTCAGGAAGATCACAACATGCCCGCAAAACCTTGGGTTGACGATTTTTCAGCAGGGTACATGCAAAGGATGCTGCACCTATTTCCAAAGCAGAGTGACAGGGACCCATGGCGTAATACACAAAACTATGCGCTGGATAAGAAACTTATTCGAAAAGCTCCCCTCGAAGATGGCACGCTGATTTTTGGCAACAGCCAACAAGAAGCCAGTTTGAAGAAAAAACACCCGCCAGCACCCGGCGAGGCACAGGACCGCACCGCGGCCTGATGCGCGTTGTTTGCCCGTTCTACTGTTTACCCCGTTAGCCTGCTCACCGCTTGCTCAGACAGGTCGAGGGAGAGAGATATTCGAGAGCGCAAAGTTTCCAGGTCAACACCTTCTGTGCTCTTCTGACCAGCCATATAACGACCGTAAACGCCGTGAACGATGGCAGCGGTTTTCCATCGGTTGAAACCAATATAGTAATCAAGCTGCGACAGATCTCTCCCTGTGCGCTCACCGTAGCGTGCCGCCATGGCAAGCCTTCCAGGAAACCCTGGTTGAGCCGTTGCAGATTCAGGATCTGGCGGGATTGCATCACTGGGGTCAGGCCAAGGATTAAGCGCGTAAGCCAGATCTGCTAGCGGATCACCCAGCGTGGAAATCTCCCAGTCGACCACGGCCGCAATTTTGCTATCGGCACCAATGAGCACATTGTGTAGCCCATAATCGCCATGGACAACCCGGGCCATTCCCTGATCAGGCATATTTTCTAAGAAAAAATCTTTAAGCTCATGTGCTCTTGGATCATCGAATTGGGCCGGTTCAACCGACGACGTCCAAGATCGATACCAAGTTTTTAGCTGACGACCAACATAGTTTTCTTTTTTGCCAAGTTCTCCCAGACCAATTTCGTCCGGATCAAGAGAATGCAGATCCGCGAGCACGTCGATGAAAGAGTTGGCTGTTATCGTTCGCATATTCTCGGGCACAATCGCCTGCGTATCTTCACCTTTGTACAACGGACTGCCGTTGATCATCCCCATGATATAAAACCATGCACCAATAACGTCAGGATCTTCACAAAAACCAATCGCTTCGGGTACAGGCACGCTGGTTGGCCCAAGGGCAGAAATTAATGCCCATTCGCGACTCATATCGTGCGCCTTGGGCAGCAACACACCCTGAGGCGGCCGTCGGATGACCGCTTGCTTTCCATTCGCATCATCTATTCGATAAGTGAGGTTTGAGTGTCCGCCTTCTAAGCGATACCACTTGAACGGTGGCACCAGACTTTGAGTGTTCTCGCTTACCCACTTGTCTACTGCCTCTGTGTCGTACCCTTCGGGATTTGGGTCAAGTTCCAAATCTGCCATCTTGTTACCCCTTTCTTTGTTCTCTCAAATATCGTAATCAGTACTAAGCTTCAAATTAATATCGCTCTAAATAATAGAGTAAGCTTTACTCAGAAGCACCAACCCACTGAATGAATTCTAACACTCAATTTTGCTGAAATTTGGTGGCCGTTTTTCCAGATAGGATTTTACACCCTCATTGAAGTCTTCATGCTCGAGGCTTGCATCCATCAACGTTGTGGTTTCCCGCATTGACGCCCCAAGACTCATGTTTAAGTGACGATAAACCTGCTGCTTCATCACCATCATCGAACTAGGCGCGCTGTGGTCCGACAAGTTTTGTATGTAGGCCTTTGCCTGCTGAATTAATTCGTCTCCAGGGAAAACCCTGTTGACCAACCCTAACGCCAACGCTTCCTCGGCTTCAACTTTTCTGGAAGACCAGAACAAGTCCAATGCCTTTGAAGGTCCAATCAATCTTGGCAGTATCCAACTTTGGCCATGCTCTGCCACCAAACCTCGGTGAGAAAACGCAGTGACAAATTTAGCCTTCTCGGCAGCAAAACGCAGATCGCACAAGAGGGAAATCGACATACCAAGTCCTGCTGCCGCACCATTGACCGCGGCAATAATCGGTTTTCGAATAGATAGTATGTAAGTAAAAGCCATCTCGAAATCAGATCCCATTGCCTTGTTCCCCGGATCAGCATCCAATTTTCGCAGTTCAACGCCGTCATTGAGGTCGCCGCCGGAAGCCTGGGAGTCAAGTGCGTTCATATCCATACCCGAGCAGAAACCGCGTCCGGCACCGGTCAAGACAATGCCCACAACGGATGGATCTTTTTCTGCGGCGCCGAGGGCATGTTTTAACTCTTCCATCATATTATTAGTCAGGGCGTTTAGCGCTTCAGGACGATTGAGCGTAATCACAGCGGAAGGTCCATCAACCTCATAGGTAATTTGCTGATACATAGGTGAACTCCTTATTTTTGTGATATTGAAACTGAGTAATTAAGAGTGAACTCTTCTGTAGCCCCATTGCAAGCTGAATTGTTAAGATGCGCCGCTAAACCATTCATGGCTATTGTCACCTCCGTCAAATGACCCCGCAAGATCAACGACATTACGATGTAATCATCCTAGGCGCTGGCGCAGCGGGTTTGATGTGCGCACTTACCGCAGCGAACAGGGGAAAACGGGCACTGGTGCTTGAAAAGGCGAACAAACCTGGCAAAAAGATTCTGATGTCAGGTGGTGGGCGTTGTAACTTCACTAACCTGTTTGTCGAACCTGAAAACTACATCTCCGACAATCCGCATTTCTGCAAGTCAGCGCTAAGTCGATATACCCAATGGGACTTTATCTCTCTCATCGAGTCGCACAGAATCCCCTATGCCGAACGCAAGCATGGTCAGCTCTTCTGCCGCGATTCCGCGAAGGATATCCTGAACATGCTACTTGATTTATGCACTCGAGCTGGCGTTGAAATTCGGTGCAATACACAAGTCACTGCAATCTCACGTGACATGCCAGAGGGTGCGGAGGAGGAGACGCCGCTATCTGACGCTTACCGGTACAAACTACAAATCGAAAACAGGCAGGTTGCGTGTCAGTCATTAGTGGTTGCCACCGGGGCTTTATCTGTTCCTACACTCGGTGGTAGCGGCTTTGGCTACGATATTGCCAAACAGTTTGCGCTGGAGACCTCTCCGCTGCGAGCGGGTCTGGTACCGTTAACATTCTCAGATTCAATGAAAACCGTATGTGAACAGCTTTCGGGTATCAGTCTAGAAGTTCAGATCTCAATTAAGAACATTATCTTCACTGAAGATTTATTATTTACACATAGAGGGATCAGTGGCCCAGTTGTGCTACAGATTTCTAACTACTGGCAACCCGGGACAAGCATCGATATCGATTTGCTTCCGGGTATTGACGCAACGCGCCTGCTGGTCGACGCTAAATCGACAAGTGGAAGTAGTCTTTTACGAACGGCCATGGGCCAAGTGTTACCACGCGCGCTGGTGCTAGAGCTACAGTCAATCTGGTGGCCAGATATGGCGGAGCGCCCGCTTGCTGAATTTAGTGACGCAGCACTGCGTGATATCGGCGCTCGCGTGAACCGATGGCAACTCAAACCTTCAGGGACCGAGGGTTATCGCACTGCCGAGGTCACCCTCGGCGGTGTTTGCACCCATGAGCTCAATGCCAAAACGATGGAGACCAACAAGCATAAAGGTTTATATTTTATTGGCGAAGTTGTCGATGTGAGTGGGCACCTCGGTGGTTTCAATTTCCAATGGGCCTGGTCTTCGGGTGTCAGCGCCGGCAGTGTTGCCTAACATTTTGCACAAGCATTGCTACGGGTACGATCCACTAGGGCTTTTATCAACCTCGCATACAAGTGGAAGCGCGTCGCCTACCCGGTATCGTGATAGAATAGCGAAGCGCACGCTCCTGATTACTATTCTGCACTATGCTAAGAATCAATGAACTCAAACTTCCACTGCACCACAGCGATGCTGATTTCACGACGGCGGTTCTGACGCGACTGGAAATAGCACCTGAAGCGCTGTTGGAAACGCGTATTTTCAAACGTAGCTATGACGCCCGGAAGAAATCCAACATCCTGTTGATCTATCAACTGGATGTCACACTCACTGGTGCTGCGGAACAACAAGTACTCGCTGCTCTGGAAAGCTCACCGTCAAAACGCGGTGTCAGACTCAGCCCCGATACCAACTACAAACTGCCGGTCAAGGTAGATACAAACTTTCCTTCCACAGAACAGCAGCGCCCCGTAGTCATCGGCTTCGGACCTTGCGGCATTCTCGCCGCTTTGTCCTTGGCACAAATGGGATTGAAACCCATTGTGCTGGAACGGGGCAAAGATGTCAGACAGCGCACCAAAGACACTTGGGGGCTCTGGCGCAAAAGAAAACTGAACCCGGAATCAAACGTACAATTTGGCGAAGGGGGCGCAGGCACCTTTTCTGACGGCAAACTTTACAGTCAGGTTAAAGATCAGCGATTTTTGGGGCGTAAGGTGCTCACCGAATTTGTGAAGGCAGGCGCGCCAGAAGAGATTATGTATGTTAGCAAACCCCATATTGGCACCTTTAAGCTGGTCAAGATGGTTGAGACCATGCGAGCTGAAATTATCAGACTGGGTGGCGAGATTCGGTTTAGTCAAAAAGTTGATCGGCTGAATCGTGAAAAAATCGATGACACTGATCAGCATGGCATCACCTACACCGGCCAGGTTACCGGCGTCACGCTTGATAGTGGCGATGTTATCAATAGTCGCCACGTGATTTTGGCAATCGGTCACAGCGCACGGCAAACCTTCAAAATGTTGTTAGATGAAGGTGTCTACATTGAGCCCAAACCGTTCTCGATCGGTTTCCGTATTGAACATCCACAGTCCATGATTGATCAGGTTAGATTTGGAGAAGAAGCAGGTAATCCAATGCTCGGCGCTGCTGACTACAAGCTTGTTCATCACTGCAAAAATGGCCGCAGTGTCTACAGCTTCTGCATGTGCCCCGGCGGAACGGTAGTTGCAGCAACCTCAGAACCCGGCAGAGTTGTGACGAATGGCATGTCTCAGTACTCACGAAATGAGAGGAACGCTAATGCAGCGATTGTCGTTGGCATTGAACCTGAAAAAGACTATCCCGGTCATCCGCTTGCGGGCATCGATCTACAACAATCACTAGAAACACTGGCTTATGAACT
This sequence comes from uncultured Gammaproteobacteria bacterium, assembly GCA_913050215.1. Classification (GTDB taxonomy): domain Bacteria; phylum Pseudomonadota; class Gammaproteobacteria; order Pseudomonadales; family Azotimanducaceae; genus UBA4582. The sequence continues at coordinate 5,017 of CAJXBG010000017.1, read as the reverse complement.
CGGCGGCGAGAACTATAATGCGCCAGCGCAGCTGGTGGGAGATTTCCTCAAAGGCAAAGCCTCCTCAACGCTCAAAAGTGTGACACCTTCCTACAAACCTGGCGTGACCCTGAGCGACCTTTCCAAGGCACTACCGAAATTTGCAGTTGATGCTATTCGCGAGGCCATACCCGCCTTCGACCGACAAATTAAAGGCTATTCCATGAATGATGCGGTATTGACAGGGATTGAAACACGCACCTCCTCACCCATATCGATCAAACGTGACAGAAGCTTACAAAACATGAGTACACGAGGACTTTACCCCGCGGGAGAAGGTGCAGGCTATGCGGGCGGAATTCTGTCCGCTGGTATTGATGGCATCAAAGTCGCGGAGGCCGTTGCCTTAGATCTTTCTGACGCAAATAAATTCAAGCAAACATTGCCGCAATAGCCAAATTCCGATTTGCACGTTATGGTGCTCCCTCGTGCATATCAGCAGCATCAGGGAGAATACAAAGTTATGCGAAAAGGGGTTTGTCCTTCATCTAAACTTGTGAGCGTTACTTTTTTTATCAGCGCCTTAACACTCCTTCTGTTCACGAACCTCGCGCGATCAGCACAAACGCCTCCCGAAACACTATCACTTGCCGGTCTTATCGAGCCGGTCGAAATTCGGAAAGACCAATGGGGTGTTTCTCACATCTACGCCAACAACCAACATGACCTTTTCTTCACGCAGGGATTCAATGCTGCACGGGACCGACTGTTTCAATTTGAGATTTGGCGCCGACGTGCTACCGGCACGCTAGCCGAAATTCAGGGTCCAAAAGCATTAGCCCATGACAAGGGTGCTCGCCTCCTGCGCTTTCAAGGTGATATCAAGCAAGAGATGGCGCACTATCACGATGACGGTATAGAAATTATTACGGCGTTTGTCGCCGGCGTAAATGCCTACATCGAGCTTACCCGCCGTGAACCAAAAAGACTTCCCTTTGAATTTTCATTATTAGGTATCACACCCGGGTTGTGGACACCGGAGATTGTCATATCAAGGCACAATGCACTGACTGGCGGCATCTCAACTGAACTTATGTTGGCGAAGACAATTACCGATATTGGTCCAGAGCTAACGGCGAAGATTTTACCCTTCGAGCGATCTCCTTATTTGGGCGACCGCCAGGGCGTGGACCTGTCCCAGGTCACCGATGCGGTCATGACGGACTACCTCGCCTCGCGGCGCATGCCTGCTTTCTCTCGGCAGGATTTAGCGGGCAGCCAGTCTGATCCATCGAGGCTCAATGACGCGATCTTCACCAGCGAAATCGCCGACTATTTGATGGACCCAATTAGTACATCGCTGGGTAGCAACAACTGGGTAATATCTGGCAGCAAGACGCAAAGCGGCAAACCCTTGATGGCTAACGATCCCCATCGCTCGATTCAGAACCCATCTCTGCGTTATATCGTCCACCTGAATGCACCTGGCTGGAACGTGATTGGCGCAGGCGAACCCGTTCTTCCAGGCGTCTCCATTGGACACAACGATCACGGCGCTTGGGGGCTAACCATTTTCAGGATCGACCAGGAAGATCTTTACGTTTACGAAATAAACCCAGAAAACCCCAATCAATATCTCTACCAAGGTCAATGGAAGGACATAAGAGTCGAAAATGACGTTATCAATGTCAAAGGGCAAGCACCCGAAACCGTTGTCCTAAAATATACAGTGCATGGTCCAGTGGTCCACGAGGACTCTACCAACGGGAAAGCCTATGCCATGCGCGCAGCGTGGCTTGAGCAAGGGGCGGCGCCATACCTTGCCAGCTTGAGAATGGATCAGGCAACAACCTGGCGCGAGTTTAGAGCCGCCTGTGAATACTCTGGTTTACCCGGCGAGAATATGGTTTGGGCGGACAAACACGGAGACATCGGTTGGCAGTCGGTAGGACTGACGCCGATTCGTCTTGGTTGGGATGGCAGACTACCCGTGCCTGGTAATGGTGATTTTGAGTGGCAGGGGTTTGCACCGATCAACGTGATGCCCCACGTGACTAATCCGCCGAGTGGCTACTATGGCACGGCAAATCACAACAACGTACCAAAGGACTACCCCAATATTTTTGCAGACTTCTATTCTGACCCCGCGCGCGCAGCTCGATTGGTCGAAGTCTTGTCGAGCACTCAAAAACATACCATTGAAGATTCTATGGCGCTTCAATATGACAACAAATCTATGACAGCTGAAGCCATGGTACCGGTCATCACCAATATCCCCTCAACTGCAAAAATTAGACATGCAATAAATCTACTTTTAAATTGGGATCATCGACTTGATCGAGATAGCGCTGCTGCTGCGCTTTACGATCGCTGGGAACAAGGCATGCTTTTAACGCTGAACAAACAATTGCTGCCCAATCGCCCTGCCTCGGCCAGCCAACTCATCAGCAGACCAAAACTCATGGCCTGGATGATCACGGCGCCTGAATTTGTATTTGGTGAAAACCCTAAGGAAGGCCGAGATAAGATGATCTCAAAGCATCTTGGCGCGGCAATAGAAGGTCTTAACAGTGAATTTGGAGAAGACAATTGGGTTTACGGCGATATACATTTCAGCAGCATTACTCACCCTCTGAACACATTACTAGACGCTGATGCCAAGGCAGCGCTCAATATTGGCCCACTGCCACGTGGCGGTGGGCCGAATACCCTAAATGCCAATCACGGTAACGGAAGCCAAACCTCCGGGGCAAGTTTTAGGATTATTGCGGATACAGCAGACTGGAGTACTGCCGTTGGCACCAATACGCCGGGTCAATCAGGCGACCCTTCGAGCCCTTACTACCGTAATTTATTTGAGAACTGGAACAAGGGCGATTATTTCCCCCTTTATTTTGCGAAAGACGTCGTTGAAGAGAATACCCGTGACTACATTAGGTTGAATCCGGCGCCATAGAACCTGCAGGCCTACGACCCAAACGGTCTATGTTTTGGGTCGGACGCGCACAATTTTTCCGCTGTCGCTATCCGTAAGCAAATAGATCAAGCCTTTCGGACTCACCCTGACGTCTCTTATGCGAGCGTTAAGTTCCGAAAACAAGGCTTCTTCACTCACGATTTTGCCGTCAACCATCTCCAATCGTCTGACTTCCTTGTTTACCAATGCGCCAACAAAAAAGTCACCTTGCCACGCTGGAAATGCATCACCTTGGTAGATTGCAAAGCCAGAGGGCGCAATACTCGGCGTCCAGTATTTTAGCGGCTGCTCCATGCCCGGCGCTTCTTTGAAGGGTGAAACAAATGCCCCGGAATAGTTAATCCCGTAGGTGATCGCAGGCCAACCGTAATTATTGCCTGCTTCGACGTAGTTAATTTCGTCTCCGCCCTGAGGGCCGTGCTCGTGGTTGTAAATTTTGTTACTCGCCCTATCTACGACCAGACCTTGGACATTGCGGTGACCGTAGGACCAGACGAACGGATTACCCGATTTGCCGTCGGCAAAAGGATTATCGGTATGTGCTGAGCCATCCGTGTTGAGTCTCAGAATTTTACCCAGCTGGCTAAACTTGTCCTGCGCGGCCTCGCGATACTCAAACCCATCACCCGTCGACAAAACAATGGAACCGTCGGCCAGCTGAACCATCTTGCCACCATAGTGGGCGCCGCCCGCTTTGGTTGGAGACACGGTAAAAAGGACTTCAACATTTTCGAGCCCGGCATCTCCCAGCGTTGCTTTAACAATACGCGTCGCATTTTCCTCAATCGAACCCCACGCAAATGACAGATACACCAAATTGTTGGTCGCGAATTGGCTGTCTAACATAATGTCGAAGTAACCGCCCTGACTCTCAACGAATGTCTCAGGTGTTCCTGTTAGCGGCGCACTTACATCGCCTTGTTCTGATATGCGCAGCAGTTCGCCGGGGCGGGTGGCAACCAGATAACCCCCGTCAGGCAGAAAGGCAATCGACCAAGGAAGATTAAGACCTTCAGCAACGGTTTCGAGTTGGTATTCTGCCCTTGCCGAAAGCGAGGAGAAGCCTGCAAGCAGGATAATAATCAGGGAGATGAGTCTATTTCGAAATATCATTTAATCTATCAGTCACGTGAATTCGTAACATATACGCAACTCAAACACATTCAGGTCACAGAAATGACACGCAAACTAACCGCTTTTCTTGCTTCAGTGATGGGCACCTACCTCGTAGGCGTCATGTTTATTGGTCAGGGAAACCTCGCAGCTGTCGCGGCAATGGGTCTGAACGTCGGATTTAGCGACCGACTTGAAACCTTAATGCACGACCTCACTCACATGATGTCGATTTACCTACCACTAGTGGCGATTAGCTCCATCATCGCTTTCCCTGTGGCCGCTCGTATTATCCGTCTGACCCCCAACCTTCGCCTCATTGGTTATGTTTCAGCGGGTTTTGTCGCGTTAATTGCTATGCATGTCATATTGAAAATGGTCCTTGGGCTATCCGGCGTTGCACCAACGCGGACGACGGTTGGGCTCTTAGCTCAAGGCATCGCCGGCGCATTTGGCGGCTATCTTTTTCATTTGCTGACACTTAAGCGATCCGCTTCTTCGGCAGAAACATGACTTATTTGCCGGTGATAGCCTGATATACCCGGGTGCGCAGTTCACGACGAATGGGATAAGTCGACGAAGGAATCAATTGAGTAAGAAATATCACATATAAATCTTCTTCGGGATCAATCCAAAAGAAAGTGCTGGCAGCGCCACCCCAGTGATGCTCACCAACTGATGTAATGATATGCGCTTTTACTGGATCAAGCACGACGGCAAAACCAAGCCCAAAACCAATGCCGTCATAACTGGTCTCACTCCACACGGGTTGGCCCATGGCTGCCATATCACTTCCATTGGGCAGCTGATTAGTTCGCATATACGCCACTGTTTTCCTGCCGAGTACTCGATGCTCGTCAAGCACGCCACCATTTAACAGCATCTGACAAAACCTACCGTAATCTGCCAATGTTGACACCAGCCCACCTCCGCCAGAAAAGATCTCTG
>CAJXBG010000016.1 GCA_913050215.1 uncultured Gammaproteobacteria bacterium | reverse complement strand
ACAGAAACAGAAACAGCGACACAACAACCTGATTCTGTGACTGCAGCAGCGGAACCTACAGAGGCGGAAGTCGTATCATCGAATCCAAAAATAGATTCCGCGCCCGAAGACGAGCGCCCGAGAACAAACACGACGGATGAGAAACCAACCTTAAGTGAACGAGTTCAGATTTTTATACCAAGCGAGGAAATCGACACTGAAAAAGCTGTCGCCTTCCCAACTAACATCTAGGAGAACCTGTGCGAAAACAACTTCCCGTTGAATTCATCTTCCAGCTTTTTTCGCTGATCATCGCTGTCATCATCGTTCATGCAGCCTACGTTTCCATTATCAGGCCTAATGCGACGGCGATCCTTGAACAGCAGGCGATAGAGCTTAACGCCAATCCTGATTTCGTACCTGAACGATCAACCTATGTGGTCATCAGAGATTTTGAGCAAGAAGCTTGCTTTATTCTGATGTTCTGGGCGATATCACTGATGGGATACAAAGCGGTGCTCACCAACAGAGAAAGGAACTTGCTACAGCTGGACCTGCTGCCGATCAATCTCGGAACGAGTATCCTACCGGAGGACGCCCGCGAGTATTCTCGTCCTATTCAGGCCCTACCTGAATCACAGCATGGTTACCTGCTACCCCGCGCACTTCTCACCGCACTGCATCGTTTCAGATCAACCCGAAACATTCAGGACGTATCGAGCACAATCAAGGGGATATGTGAATCAGAATCAGAGCGGCTCGACTCCGAGCTATCGATGATTCGCTATATTGCCTGGGCAATACCTTCTATCGGTTTCCTTGGTACCGTCAGAGGTATTGGTCAAGCGCTGGGGCAGGCACACAAAGCAGTTCAAGGCGATATTGCAGGTGTCACCCAGAGTTTGGGCATTGCCTTCAACTCAACATTCGTGGCCCTGTTGATCAGCATTCTTATCATGTTTCTCATGCACCAGTTGCAGCTTACTCAGGAAAGGCTGGTGTTGGACGCGGAAGACTACTGCGACAATCGACTGATCAGGAACCTTCAAAACCAGGTGCAATAAGCATCGCTTATCAAGCAGGGATTTTTCATTGGCCACATTGATTGAACTAAACGATTCGGGCATTCAAGTTTTCCAAGAGGAAAAGCTCGTGACCGTGAGCCCCGGTTATGCGGTACTCGACGGCAGCAATTTGCTCATCGGTAATAGCGGCGCAGAGAACGCACGACGACTACCGAGGTGGACAAACAACAAATACTGGAACCAGCTAGGCACAGACGCTATGGCGAACGGTACTGCTAATATTCGCCATCATGCAGATCTCGCTTTTGCACATCTAGAACACATCGCATCACAACTCGATCAGGATATTGGAGAACTGGTTTTCGCGGTACCAGGATATTATACAAAAAACCAATTAGCACTATTGCTTGGCATGGCTAACGAATGCCAGTTGAGCGTGAAAAGCCTCGTCGATACAGGTCTGATCTCGGTTGCGATACCAAGTCCTCACTCACTTGTACTTCACCTCGACATACATCTTCACAGAATCGTTTTGTCTGTTTTTAGAAATGATGGATTACTAAGAAGAGCAGAAAGTTCTACCGTTACGGAATCTGGTCTATTTACACTCTGGGACCGCTGGGCAAATATCATCGCAGATCAATTCATCCAGTCTTCGCGGTTTGATCCGATGTACCAAGCCGAGAGTGAACAAGCGCTTTACGACCAACTACCAGACTGGATAAAAAATCTCGGCACCACGCACAAACTGTTCGAGCTCCGGCACAAAAATGTCAACTACTCAGTGAATGTGTCTCCGGATCAACTACTCTCCGCCTGCACCAACGTATACCCCCAGATTATTCAGGCAATACGCAACCAGGCACCCACAAACGAACAGGCAAAACTTTACGTTTCACACAGATTCAAGGGCTTTCCCGGTTTCAGTGACTCCTTGGCGTTGCTCAACAATGTCGAGGTAGAGGAGCTTCGAAGTGACGCCGTTGCGCAGGGCACCGCGCTGCATCTAGATAAAATTATGCAGGACAACCAGGTTGCCCATATCACCAGCTTGCCTTTACCAAAGCCACGGAGTGAACCCGCAGAATCACCGGTCGCAACAAAGGCGCATTCTGAGGGCGTGTCAACCGATTCAGCTGAGCAAGTACCCACCCATTTGCTCTTAAACAACCATGCCAGTGCGATTGGCGAGAGATTGCCGATAAGCAACATTAGCGAAACCCAGATTGAGGTTAATGAAACAAACCCGATCTGCGTGTTATACCGCGACAACAATGCGCTAATCATCGAGATACCCGGAGATACTGATCTCGTTCTTTTGAATGACAAGTCGATAGAACACGGGACCAAACTCTCAATCGGGAATAGACTGACGATAGGCGAAGCAACCATTACACTTATATCCGTTAAACCCTAAATTATGGCCCGAAAAAGAGAATTCAATGCCTTCAGCCTGTCGTTCCTCGACATAATGTCCTGTGGCTTTGGCGCGGTAATTCTTATCTATTTGATCATTAACCACGCAAGTGAAACGGTCGATAAGGAAGTGGATCTCCAACTGCTAGCACAGGTCACAAAGCTTGAGAAAGAGGTGCTTGAGGGTGAAAAAGATTTGGTCGAACTACGTATCACCGTAGATGAGACCGAAGACGACGTAACGGAAACACAGGGAACAACTCTTGAAATCCTCAAAGAGTTAGAGGAGTTAAGCGAAAGGATTGCTGAACTATCCGAATCAGGGACAAGTTCCGAGGATACAATCGAAAAACTTAAAACAGAATTAAAGTTGCTTGAAGAAGACAAAGCAATACTGGAAGGCAGTGTTGTCGGCGAAGACACTGCGGGCACGAGCCTTAGAGCATTCGTTGGAGAAGGAAACCGTCAATATCTAACAGGACTTAATGTCGGCGGTGAGCGCATTCTGATCATGTTGGACTCGTCTGCAAGCATGCTGCACGAAACAATCGTGAATGCGATCAGATTGAACAACATGCCCAAAGAGAACAAACAGGCAGCAGAAAAGTGGCAACGCGCGGTGCGCACAATCGACTGGGTTGTCGCAAACTTACCCAAGGAAGCTGAATTTCAAATTGTCACTTTCGATACCGAGGCAAAGCAGCTAGGTACAAATACCGGCTGGCAAAAAACCATCGATCGAGAAAACATGGACAATACACTTGCAGCGCTAGCAGAGACAGAACCCGGGGGGGGCACCTCTCTGCACGCGCCTTTCGCCTATGCACGGCAACTCAACCCTCGGCCTGATAACATATACCTCATCACGGACGGATTACCCACTCAGGGAGAAGCACCAGACGACGATCCTACCGTTAGCAGCCGACAACGTGCCCGGTATTTTTCCAGCGCACTAGACGAACTACCCAACGATATTCCTGTGAATATTATCTTGTTTCCCATGGAAGGTGACCCACTTGCATCGCCTAACTTCTGGATATTGGCGCAACTGACAGCCGGCGCCTTCCTTGCTCCGGCGAAGGACTGGCCATAATGAAAAACAAGCGAAGAGAAGTCGAAGGTATCAGCTTATCTTTCCTAGATGTTGTTAGCTGCGGCTTCGGTGCAATCATTCTATTACTCGTGCTCACCAAGGTATTTGACCCAATCGTTTTGGAAGAAACGATCGAAGATATCACCGCCTACCTTGAACAATTAGAGGCTCAATTATTCGATATCAGGGGGGAAACACGAGAACTCAACAGGGAAATGATAAGAAAAGAGGATGAAAAAATCGATGAGCTCGAACGACTCGCTCAACTCGAAGCTAAGCTCGAAGCACTGAAAGGACAATATGAAGCTACCGTCGACAAGTCAAAAATCGACAACACTATTCAGGGTCAACTCGCTGAAGCAAAGCAAAAGATGACACTAGAGTTACAAAAACTCCTTGTTGAGTATCAGAAACAACAGGAAGCAAACATGATCGGAGGCATTCCAGTCGATAGCGAATATGTCATTTTCCTTATCGACACCTCAGGCAGTATGCGCAGCGTCGCCTGGCCTCTTGTGATTAGAAAAGTCTCAGAGACCCTGGCTGTATATCCCCAACTTAAAGGGATTCAGGTCATGAATGACCAGGGGCACTATATGTTTCCGCGATTTGCGGGCGAATGGATCGTAGACACCCAACAAAGGCGCAGGGAAATCATAGAGCGCTTGAGTTTCTGGCAGGCTCAAAGCCGCTCAAACCCAACTAACGGTATTGCTGACGCGGTAGGAACTTTCTACCGACCGGGCAGAAAAATTAGCATCTATGTATTTGGCGATGACTTCAAAGGCCGATCATTTTCCGGTGTTATCGATCGCATAGACCAAATAAACACCGAAGACGAAAATGGTGAGCGACTGGTCAGAATTCACGGTATTGGGTTTCCGGTCCAATTTGCAAACGCTGTGGGTGGAGGTGCAACAGGCTACCGATTTGCACACTTCATGCGAGTACTATGCGAACGAAATGGCGGAACTTTCGTGGGTCTGAACAGCTTTGGTGTTTTCTAGAACGATGAAGGCTTGTTAGAAGGTAATCCGCGACGTGTACTTAATCGTTTTAGAACCTTTCGCCTCCACATCAAACTTGTATTCTTGGGTGGTAGCATCCAACCTATCACCCTGAATATTCTCATCACTGATAATCCAGTCTCCAAATAACCGCTCCTGGACTATCGCAGTCACTTGCTCTCGCTTTTGATTCCGAACGGTAATTTCGTAACTTACTTCCACGCCCCTATCACCCATTCTGCGATAAGACGTTTGTTTCCTTTCCGCCACGAGGTCAAACGCTTTGCCGACGGACAAAGTGACCGTCTCGTCTTCCGGCGTGTGCTTCACCCTGTCCTCTCCCACCAGTTGTAACGCGCCACTTGAATCTTCCTGATACACCCTGACGCGCCCACCGGGCAATGGCATGCCCAGCTCGTTCTTTTTTCGGTTATCAAATTTCAGCTTTACATCAAACTTCGACTTCTTGCTTTGGGCCATTCGTTGATTACCCGCTGGACTCGAAAGCACATACTCTTTCGTATATCCGACACCGTCAGCAGACATCAAATTAATTTGCTTTGTTTCATTGTTTGCCAAATTTGACCGCCTGGGTAGCGTATAGAGATGGTACTCAAAAAAAGATTCTTGCTGAGGCATGGACTCGCTCGTTCTGCGTCTCACGGTAGTGAAGCGCTTTTCTTGTAGTGGTCTGTCAGGCTGAACCCGATTGACATCGCCTGCGACCAATTTAATCAGCGCGTTCCTGAACCGTGCTCCGCTTTGATTCTTCATTGTTACCCATGCTGAAAGATCAAACTCACCTGATTCATCATCGAGCACAGCAATATAATCAGCTTGCCAGGAAATGCCGTTAGCCAGATAAGATGTTTCCAACTGCTGAGGACCGCGAACTTGATTCTCTAACAACCACACCAGCGTTGGTTTAGAAGTAAGCTCTTCAGGCACGTATGACAGTGTGATGGTGCCTTCTGGAGCGATCTCGATTTCATCACCAAAATCTACAATCTCCGGATCAAGCGCAAGTAAATTACCTTCTCGAAGGATTTTTTCATCGCTCGAACCCTCCAACACACTTCGACTATATTTCAGCTTTTTGCCAACAAATTTAGACAGCAAGGTTTTTCTGTTCAGCAAGTCGTAGCGATAATTTTGTTCCAACACCGAAAACTGATTGCGCTGACCAACCGACTTAACAGTGACCGAGGTTGCATCAATCGTCTTGGGTACATCTTGGAATTCAAGCTCGACCAGTCCCTTTGGTAACACTGATTCGCGGACTTCTCGTACCAACGCAAAATTGTTGTTATATACCGTGACGCTCAAATCATTCTGAGTGTCGTTTCCCACAACAATCTGCTTCGCCTGCGCGATGGTATTTTCGGCATAAATTTTTGGCGCAACGCTGAATATCAACAAAAGGAATGACCCACCAAGCACAACACGGTTGGTTAATTTGAATGCTATTAATCGAAGTGAATTTTCAGTCTTGCTCATTGTCGACCGTTCCTGTTCTGGGGTTTAGAGATAAAAAGAAATTCTGTAAAAGATTAGTCAAGATATACGGTAATTAATTCCGCAATGCAATACAGATAATCAGGTGTACATGACCGTCAATCAGGCTAGAATACCGCGCTTCCAGCACAAGTGAGCAGACTTACAATGGCGCTACCGACTCATCGCACCGCCTACGGTGTAAAGATACTTAATGCTAATCACAAAGAGATAAGGCGCTTGAAACGCGAAGGACATGTCGCAGAGTTACATGGCAACAAATTCTGGAACTCCAGTTTCCTCATCATGAACTATCTGAAAAAAAACCCTCTGAAGAAGAAAGTCAGGATACTCGAAATTGGTTGCGGCTGGGGGCTATTGGGCATCTATTGTGCGAAAGAATTTGATGCGCGGGTGACAGGGATAGACGCAGATGAAAATGTGCTTCCCTATCTACAGGCCCACGCACAAATTAACAAAGTTGAGATCGTCGGCGAAAAGGTGTCTTTTCAACAGCTTACCGTTGAGCGACTGAAAAATTACGATATCATCCTTGGAGCAGACATTTGTTTCTGGGACGAAATGACCGGCATGCTCTTTAACCTGATCAATCGGGCGAAAAAAGCTGGCGTAGAAACAGTCATGATTTCTGACCCTTGTCGGTCTCCCTTCACCGCACTGGCAGAACGTTGCAAGAAAAAATACGATAAAGTAGAAGTTGTTGCGAAGCATCTGTCTAGACCCGTAAAAGCCTCTGGAGAGATTCTTATCATCGACCTCTGATCAATTTGAAGATCGAACCACTCAGTAGGAAAACGCATAATGATCGTCACCACTACACCAGGTATCGAAGGGAAAAAAATAGAGAAGTACCTCGGAGTGATCACGGGGGAAGCGATTCTTGGCGCGAACATATTCAGAGATATGTTTGCTGCAGTAAGAGATATTGTCGGGGGACGCTCGGCCTCTTATGAACGCGAGTTGGGTAAAGCCAGGGAAATCGCCTTCGAAGACTTGGAAGACTGGGCTGATGAATTGGGTGCGAATGCGGTTGTTGGTGTCAACGTCGACTATGAAAGCTTTGGGCAGACAAACGGCATGATGATGGTTTCTGTCACTGGCACAGCGGTTTTTGTTATCGATATCTGACTCGCACGAGCGATGCAATCCCCGCTAATCAAGCTCGACGCAGTCACTCCGCTTAGCTTTGTCAGGCGGTGTCTGGGTTGACACAACTTTCGTCTAACACAATGGTTCTATAGTATCTCTTGCCAAAGCCACGCCTCATCGCTAGAGTCTCGTGGCTTCAAGAACCTGGTAATTTGACACGTGTTTGAGAAAAGAACCATACAAGGCGCTTACTTTGCCCTCGCAGCCTACTCCGTTTGGGGATTCGCCCCGATTTACTTCAAAGCGGTAGGCCACGTCAATCTTCTGGAAATCATCTGCCATCGAATCCTCTGGTCTTCGGTCTTGCTGCTCGCGATTCTCGCTGTAAAAAAAGACCTTGGAACACTTCGGATCACCCGCAATCAGCTTTTGATCCTCGCAGGCACAGCGCTATTACTTTTTGGAAACTGGTTGGTGTTCATCTACGGCATTCTAAGCAATAACATTGTTGAAACTTCACTCGGGTATTTCATCAATCCACTGGTCAGCGTATTCCTCGGTATGATTTTTCTGAAGGAGTCCTTACGTCCACTGCAATGGGTTGCAATATCTATCGCTGGCGCAGGTATAGCACTCCAGCTTATTTTCTTTGGCGCGATTCCCTGGATATCACTGACCCTTGCATTCAGTTTTGGTTTTTATGGTTTACTGCGAAAGAATCTTAACTTTCCAGCCATTACAGGTTTAACGATAGAAAATCTGACGCTCTTGCCACTGGCTCTCGTCATGTTCGTCTGGCTGCACTACAACGGTGGTTTGTCCTTTGGCTCTCTTAATACCAGCACAAACATCTTGCTGATGTTTGGGGGTGTCGTGACATCTTTTCCTCTTCTCTGCTTTGCTGCTGCAGTCACCCGCCTATCTCTAACCGCTGCGGGTATGTTTCAGTACCTCGCCCCCTCGTTATCTCTCATCATTGCGATTGTTATCTATGACGAACCCTTTGAGCTGGACCGAATTATTACCTTCATTTGTATATGGAGCGCACTGGCGATCTTTACCGTGGAGGCCTTCCACCACCATGGTAGCATTGCCAAACGACTCGACCCCTGAACCTCGATCAAGAAAAGGATACACAACCTATGCTCGCTATTAACAACTTAACGCTATTGTCTGGACGATTTCTCATGGGGGTCTACTTCATCCTACCGGGCATAAGTAAAATCGTGGATTTTGAGGGCACTAGCGGCTACATGGCGAATCATGGCGTGCCGCTCGTTTCTCTTCTACTTGTCATTACCATCATTCTGCAATTGGCCCTTGGACTTTTCATGATCGTCGGGTTTCAGACAAAACTTACCGCCTTTCTGCTCGCGGGCATGGTACTAGTCATTAGTATTTTTATGCATAATTTCTGGTCTATGGAGGATGGCATTAATAAAACACACGAGACTCAGAATTTTTTTAAGAATATGGGAATTATGGCTGGCCTGCTGATGATTTCTTCACTAGGTGGTGGTCAATTGAGCATCGATTCCAGAAACGCATCTCAATCTTAATCGTGCCGGCAGGAAAAAAGTGACCAAGAAAAACGCTCTGTCGCCTCAGCATACGTTTGACAGGGATATTAGTCTGTCTCGGAACGCTGCCTCAACGGATAAAGGCGCCAGCTATCAGGTCAACATCAGCGCCGACTGGCAGGTGTTCGTCGGGCCGAACGGCGGCTACATTGCAGCCATCATATTGAACGGCATGAAAACTGAACTCGCCGCAACGGCAGGTCTACCTATCCTGCAGCCTCGTTCGGTAACCTATCACTTTTTATCTGCTTCGGTTGCTGGACCCGCCACCCTCGAAGTCCAGATAGAAAAGCTCGGACGGACACTCAGTAGCGTCACCGCTAAACTATTCCAAAACGAAAAAACAATCGCTATTGCGCTTGCAACCTTTGGCAACGAAAGAGCTGCGGTCGAGTTTTCAGACTTGGCAATACCCGAGGTTATCCCACCTGAAGAAGTAGGCCAGCACAACATAATGCGCAAAGGAGTGCAGGGTCATGTCCCTTTCAGGGACCAGTTTGACCAGCGCATTGCCATCGGGCCTGCACCCGGAGATTCTTCAGAGACTGCACGCGTAGGCGGATGGACCCGGTTTAATCAATCCAGAAGGTTTGACGATCTGGCAATCGCTGCAATTTCAGACTCATGGTATCCAGGGTTGTTTACAAAAAAACTGGACCCGCCCATGCATTGCCCCACGGTTGATCACACAGTGCACTTCCTTGCAAACTATCCGGAGAACGCCGGATTAGAAGAATTTCTCCTAGTAGACTTTCAAACCAGCACAGCGAACAACGGGTACCTCGTTGAAGATGGATGTATTTGGACCGCGGGAGGCCTATTGCTGGCAAGATCGAGGCAATTGGCAATCATACTTCCCCACTAACAGACTAGACGAGTTCATCAAATTCTTGGCGTCGGTCTTGCTTCAAGCGCATTTGTTCTTGTCGATGCGATCCCTTTTCGTTAGCCGCATCTTTAGCTCCGGTCTTCTTCCTATCACCGCAGGTTGTCAGCTGACGCTGTCCCCTGTGTGAAAAGAAGCGATCTGAAACAGCGAATCGCACACTTGAAGAAATTACAGGAACCAACGATAAATCCGATTCAAGGCCCTGAGAAAATAGACTCGATAGCGAAAAAACGCATTATCTGCCAAGATGAAAACCACTGAACAATAAGGTAGGGAGGTGAAAACCAATGAAGGAAATCGCCGGTGCAATCATTATTCTCGCGGGATCGCTTCTGTTGATAGCCGCAATGAATTTCGAGAGTGTTCTCTTCTGGATTATTGGTGGTTTTATGCTGGTTGATGGCTACTTTCTTCTTGCAGCATCGATATTCTTCCCGCGAGTGTTGAAAGAGTTGCTCTGGAAGGAAAATCATCGGGAAAATAATTAACTGTTCTTGTTAAAGCAGTGCTTGAATCACGCCCTCCTATCAACCACAAACAGATCCCACAGGCGTTGCGTACGCTTACTCAAGGCGCCATCAATCCTAAAACCAATATCGAGGGCGACGTTTCAAAAACGCCCTTTGATCAGCGCCTGTCCGAAATTTGTCTTAGTCGTAAATAAAGGCTGAATTTTGTCACGGGCTCAAGATCGAGCACGAACATACGGAAGACAGAAATACTAATGGCTTTAATCCCGGGTTGATTTAGAGATATCCGTATTGCAGCGCAGCAAATACACCAAAAATGTTCATTTATCGCCCTGATTTATCGTCATTACGTTCAATCCCAACCCAATTTCAGCTATCCTAGCGACCTTTTTAAAGCTTGCTAAAACAGTAAGGAGCATCCCAATGACAATGCAACAAACCCCGCTTATTCTTTCTCGAATTCTGGGTCGTGGTGCCAAACTCGATCCCAACGAGGAAGTTGTGACCTTGCTGGAAAATGGTACCCACCGACAAACGTTGAAGACAACTTGGGAGCGCGCCAATAGGGTAGCGGGTGCATTAAAAGCGCACGGTATAAAGGAAGGGGATCGGGTTGCAAGCTTCATGTGGAGTAACTACCGCCACCTCGAGCTCTATCAGGGCGTGCCATCAATGGGTGCTGTGCTGCACACGCTGAACATCCGTCTCTCACCGGCAGATCTTGAATACATCATTAATCACGCAGAGGACCGGGTCATATTCGCAGACGAAGATTTACTGCCTTTGCTGGAACCTCTGAAAGGTAAGATACCAACCGTCGAACTTATCGTCATCTGCCGCTACGGCGAAAATGGAGAGTCAACTTTCACAGACGTCATTGACTACGAAGATTTTATAAAAGATCAGCCCAGCAGTTTTGACTGGCCAGAGCTCGACGAGAACGCACCCATGGGACTGTGCTATACCAGTGGTACAACTGGCAAGCCCAAAGGTGTTATGTACACTCACAGATCGACTTACCTGCATACGATGGCTCAGGCAATGACAGACTCCGTTAGCTTATCTGCGCTTGATGCGCTCTGTGGCATCGTACCCATGTTTCACGCCATGGGTTGGGGTATGCCCTTCACTGCCTCGATGCTTGGTTGCAAACAGGTTTATCCGCACAAATACATGTCGCCAGATAAGCTGCTCCAACTGATCGTTGACGAAGAAGTCACTATTTCAGCTGGGGTTCCGACTATTTGGCAAGGCATCAAAGCAATACTTGAGGCCGAAGGTGAGAGCAAATATGACATGAGCAACCTGTCAAGGCTCACCTGTGGCGGATCCGCGCCCCCTGTATCCATGATGCGCTGGTACTGGGAAACATATGGCGTTGAGATGGTCCAAGGGTGGGGTATGACAGAGACAAACCCTCTGGGAACACTATCGAGAAAAGTTGCCAAACGCTCACATATAAGACTCACGGAAGACCAGCAATTCGAAAACATAGCCAAGGCCGGCCTATTGATTCCGGGGCTCGATATTGAAATCGTTGATGAAGAGTGGAATCCGGTGCCCCATGATGGTGAATCAGTTGGCGAACTGCTGATTCGCGGACCCTGGATTGCAGCCGAGTACTACAACGATCCGCAACCCGATAAATTTCACAATGGTTGGCTGGTCACTGGCGATGTCGCAAAAATCGATCAGGAAGAATACCTTATTATTGCCGACCGCTCGAAGGACTTGATTAAGTCAGGCGGAGAGTGGATCTCTTCTGTTGATCTTGAAAATCACATCATCGCGCTGGAAGGTGTTCTTCAGGCTGCAGTCGTCGCACAACCACATCCCAAATGGGATGAAAGACCAGTTGCGTTGGTTATTCTGGTCGAGGGCTCGAATGTCACTCGAGAGTTAATTCTGGAGCACTGTGCTTCAATTTTCGCAAGATGGCAGCTACCGGATGACGTTATTTTTGTCGAGAGCATTCCGTTAACAACAACAGGCAAAATTGATAAGAAGACCATTCGCGCGGATCTTGATGAAACGAACTATCAATTACCCGATATGCGAACAGCCTGACATCTATGGCTGTAAATCGGTTTCCTTTTACCAAACAATACAGAGATCTCCTGCATCAACGGGTGAATAGCTTTAGTGATCAGCGGCGGATGAACGATAAACTTGTGTCTGCCGCTGTCGCTATCACTGTTTACGCACACAACAACGCCTGCGCAGTGATCGTCACTCGGCGTTCACCTCGACTCAACGCACACTCCGGTCAGTGGGCACTGCCCGGTGGTCGAGTCGACGAAGGGGAATCTCTGATTGACGCAGCCCGCCGAGAAATGCACGAAGAAATCAATCTCGACTTACCAGAATCTGCTTTACTGGGAACACTTGACGATTACGTTACGCGATCAGGGTATGCAATCACGCCGGTCGTGTTCTGGTCAGACGCCAAGGCCGAACAACTGCGCCCGAACCCAGACGAAGTTGCATCGATACATCCCTTCAGTTTCGATGATCTCGTCAACCCGAAGTCTCCCAATCTGGAAAAAATACCGGAAAGCAACAGACAGGTGCTTTCCATGAACTACGAGCACGATCGAATTTTTGCTCCCACAGGCGCCATGCTGTATCAATTCAGGGAAGTCGCGATATTGAACAAGCACACCCAAGTTGGCCACTATGATCAACCGGTCTTTGCCTGGCAATAACCTAATCTAAACTTGCCAAGAAAAACATCTTCACTCATCTGAGACTGCCACTTCCAGCACGTTTGTCTTAATCGGTAAAACAATCCGAGTTTCTCCTTTTGTATCATCAGCAAATTGCTCTACGCCTTCAAAATTGATGCCTATTGGACGACCCACGATCGAAGCATCATCACTCACCTCCGGAAACATTGATAAAATAATCGTAAACGACAGCACCCCGGCAAATAACAGAGCTGCAATCGACCACAATAACCATCGATTCCTTTCATAGGGCTGCTCCCATTTCGAATCCCTTATAATCAATTCATGGGGGATGCGTTTTCGCTTAAATGACACAGTTTTCTCCTTAAAGATCAGCTTTTCTTTTCAGTAGATTTCCACCTAACCTATTTAACCTTGAAATGATGAGCATCCAGTGTTGAAAGAAAGGCAATCAGAAGACAAAAAGTGGAGATGCAGGTGATAACGCCCTTGAACCTTAGTACTGATAGACGACTAACAAGTCATCAACTCACCCACTTTAAAAAGCTTTAATGCGCTTAAGCATACGGTTTTACTGTAATATACGCGCGAAACGTCTTGAGTAGATATCGTCACCCATTCGCCAGCAAAGGATCATAGGCATGCCAAGTAAGCTTGAACAATTAAAAACGATGACAGATGTGGTTGCGGATACCGGCGACATTGAAGCAATGAAACAGTTTAAGCCGCAAGACGCGACGACAAATCCATCGCTGTTGCTAAAAGCAGCCGCAATGCCGCAGTATGCACCCTTGGTTGAGGCGGCGAAACAGTTCGGATTATCCCGTGGCACATCAAACCAAGAACAACTCGATCTCGCCTGCGATCGGCTAGCTGTCTTAGTCGGGATTGAAATCCTTAAGCTGATACCCGGCAGAATTTCTACCGAGGTTGACGCCCGACTATCGTTTGATGCAAAAGCAATGGTCGAGCGAGGTCGAGCACTCATTAGTCAATACGAAGCACTTGATTTCAATCGAAATCGAGTCCTAATCAAACTCGCATCCACATGGGAGGGAATTCGGGCAGCGGAAGTTTTGGAAGCAGAAGGCATCAACTGTAACCTAACCCTACTCTTCTCATTTGAGCAGGCTGTCGCCTGCGCCAACGCGGGCGTTTTCCTCATTTCACCTTTCGTCGGGCGAATTCTCGACTGGTGGAAGGCACATACTGATATCGACTATACCGCAACGAACGATCCCGGCGTTTTGTCCGTGCAAAGAATTTTCAACTATTACAAGGCTAACGGCTTCGACACAGTTGTGATGGGTGCGAGTTTCAGAAACACAGGGGAAATAGAGGCGCTAGCGGGTTGTGACAGACTCACCATAAGCCCTACGCTGCTGGAAGCGCTTAGCCAGGACAATGGGCAACTCGTCCAGACTCTGGATAAAAACACACCCGAAGGCGGCACAGCGAAGATATCTCTAGAAGAATCTGCATTTCGCTGGTCCCTCAACGAGGATGCAATGGCAACTGAGAAACTTGCAGAGGGTATACGTCAATTTACAAAAGACACACGCGTGCTGGAACAGCAGCTTGGCAAGCAATAAAATTTCAGACAACGTGTTGTAAAAACCGGTCTCGCTTGTCGCGACTTCATCCTCCCTACAACAAATCGGCATTTAGCTAAAGTCGTCAGCAAACCGGAACATGCCGGTACGTCCTTATTGTTTACCAGTGACTACTCATCAGATGGCGTGCATACTCGCTTTATTATAGTAGACGCTCTTGAACTACATAGAAAAACAACAGCCAATTCACCTACCACACAGCCATTTTCTTTATGAGCACAGCAAACAATCTTAAATTCGATGCACTCGATTTATCAAAAGAGCTGCTAACAAATCTGGCTAGTCTTAACTATCATCAGATGACACTTATTCAGGCGCAGAGTCTCCCTTTAATTCTGGAAGGGTTGGATGTCATCGCGCAGAGTAAAACCGGGTCGGGTAAAACAGCTGCTTTCGGTTTGGGTGTTCTGCAGAAACTCAACGTGAAGCGGTTTAGAGTGCAGAGTCTGATTCTCTGTCCTACACGGGAACTCGCTGATCAGGTGTCAAAAGAACTGCGAAGGCTTGCCCGCACTGTGCACAATATAAAAATCCTGACATTGTGCGGTGGCACAGCATTTGGTCCTCAGGTAGGCTCTTTAGAACACGGTGCACACATTATTGTGGGTACACCTGGGCGCGTCGAAGAACACCTTCGCAAAGGCAAGCTGGATCTGCAAAATTTGAGTACCTTTGTGCTTGATGAAGCAGACCGTATGCTCGATATGGGTTTTAGCGAAACGATTGATGCCATTCTCAAATACGTGCCTTCGGTTAGACAAACCTTATTGTTTAGCGCAACATTTCCTCGAGAAATAGAGGCAATGACAAGCAAAATCATGCATGCCCCCCAGCGTGTTGAAAATACCGAGACCCACTCGGAAGACAGTATTCAACAATATGTCTGTCGACTCGAAGACGAAGAAGATCGAATCACAGCACTTCGATTAATCCTACTGGAAATTGAGCCTGAATCTACTTTGGTATTTTGCAATACGCGCAAACAGGTTCAGGAGGTCGCAAACGAACTTGTCGCTGCAAACTTTAGTGCATTGGCACTGCATGGGGAACTGGAACAAAAATCAAGAGACGAAATTTTGGTCCGTTTCTCCAATAAAAGTGCGTCCATATTGGTTGCAACAGACGTCGCTGCTCGGGGACTTGATATTGATGAGTTAGACCTCGTGATCAATCATCAAATTGCACCTGAACAGGAAGTACATATTCATCGAGTTGGTCGCACCGGCCGCGCGGGTAATAAGGGGCAAGCATTCACACTTTGCACTAAAAGAGAGCAATTCAAACTGGACAAGTTGGAAGCTTTTCTCAACACCTCGTTGGAGCAGCGTGAACTTGCCAATCCCGAACTCCTTAGCAAACCAACGTTCTATCCTACGATGGCTACCCTGCAAGTTGATGGCGGACGAAAACAAAAAGTCAGACCGGGAGACATCGTTGGCGCCCTAACCGGTAAAGATGGTATCGCTGCGACGGAAGTAGGCAAAATCAACGTATTTGAACGCTGTACCTATGTCGCTGTGACACAGACAAAAGCGAAAGCTGCACTGAAAAAACTCTCGGAGGGAAAGTTAAAAGGACGATCTTTTCGGGTTCGACGCATCAGAGGCTAAGCACTGGTCTACATCCCCGACTCGGTTCTGACATCACCGGCTATTCTAGTGTGTTTCATCACCCTTGCCTGCTGAATGTCGTAGGGACGTGCTCGATGCAGCATACGCCTGTTGTCCCAAATAATCAGATCACCCACTTGCCAATGATGCTCATGGCAACGTTCGGGTGAACAAGCAAATGAAAGCAACCTGTCGAGTAACGCCTCGGACTCGGCGTTTTCAAGACCGGGAATACCGTGCGCATGCCGGCCGATATACAACGCTGGTTTACCTGTCACTGGATGGAACTTCACTAGCGGTCTTAATGGCGGTTCTTCAACATCATAGCCATAGCCTTTGCTTTGGGTCATCCCCGCGCGGGCTTGCGAGTACTTGAGCGAATGAAATGCGGCAAGATCCTGTATTGTCTCCTGAAGCCCTTCGGGTAATGCTTCATAGGCAGCCCTCATATCTGCCCATTCAGTTCCCCCACCACTTGCTGGTAAAACATGTGCTGAAAGCACCGAGGCCTTCGCAGATATCGGCATATAGGAGCTGTCAGTGTGCCAACCCTCATTACCAAGTAACACCTGCATAATAGGATCGTCTTTATCCACAACATCACCGTCTTTGGTTTTGTTCGACAGCGGCACAGCCGAATGGCCTTCGACGATCATTTCAAGTTCCCCAAATCGTCGACCAAAAGCCCCCTGATCCTCGTCACTCAGATGCTGACCGGGAAACACCAGCAAACCATATTCATGAAAAGCTTCAAGGATCGCCTGCCATTCATCATTCTTCAACGACACCAAATCGATACCGGTAACGAGCGCCCCCACGTTTTTTGCTGACAGAGGCTCAATTGATAGCTGACTCATTTGGATCTCCTGCGGGCTTTCTTGCCCGGTTTTTAGATCGTGTTTCTACCTTCAATGCTAGAACGATCAGCGCCGTGAGTAAATACAAAGCTAGGAAGGTGAGGAATGCAGGACGATAGCTTCCTGTCACATCATATACCCAGCCAGCAAAGGGCGTGCCCGCCAAGTGCAGTATTGCCATCGGCGGCCTCATGGCGCCGAGTACTCGGCCAAATGATTCCCGGCCAAATGCAGCGCCAACCACAGCGCCTTGCATAGGTACCACGCCTCCCATACCAAAACCAAACATACAGGCACCGAGAAGAAAGCCTGAATAACCTTCAACAAACAACATGAACAAATGCCCGACAAACTGGAAACCGATGCCCAACCACAAAGCATGCCGAACATCCCAGCGGTCGACCAATACACCGAAAATTAGCTTGCCCGCGATACCAAAGCCTGCTGTAGCTGACGCTATACCAGAGGCGGCTACCAGAGAAAGTCCCGAGTCGGTGAGTTGAGGCACCATATGAATCAATGTGGCGCTTTGAATGCCGAAGAGTAATCCTATGACCGTAAGCAAAATCCAGAAATTTGGCTGGCTCAGAAAATCACGGGTGCGAAGTGCTGGTTTGGGTGGAGGAAGCACACCTTTTTCTGTCGCTCCGTCGGGTAACAGCCCAACATCCTCTGGCCTTGATATCACGAGTCGGAGGACGACGGGTACGACCACCAGAAATGTGATCAGACCATAAGTCATAAAAGCTTCACGCCAACCAAACGTCGCGATTATCCATGCGCTAATAGCCGGCATGACGACGCCGGATACAGAGATGCCGGTTGCAGCGATTCCAAGGGCAGAGCCGCGCTTCAAGACGAACCAATTACTGACCAACTTAGACGTGGCAAGTTGCCCCATGGCACCAGCACCAAAACCAACGAAGATACCCAGTACAAGATAGAACTGCAGCGGCGTCTGAACCAACCCGAGCAGCCCGAAACCAGTGCCCACCGATATCGCCCCGCAGGCCATGACATTCTTCAGCGGAAACCTGTCCAGCGCGCGTCCAATAAATGGTGCTAGTACAGCACCTACACCTTGGGTTACCGTGACACCGATGGAAACACCAAAACGGGAATCACCGAACTCAACAGCGATCGCTTTGAAGAAAATTCCGTAAGAATAGAAGAAAAAACCAACGGCAATAAAATCTACTAGGAACGCAACCGAGACCATACGCCATCCTAGAAAGGTGGTGTCATTGTTGCGCTTGAGTAGATAGGAAAGCATAGGGGGTTGTAAATCGAGTCAATTGACAACTATACACTCATCTACTAACGCTCTCATTAGTGGGACCGATTTTAGCGGGCGACTTATCACCGTCCAACAATATCAACAATGGCGGCAGCAGCAAAAAATCCAGAATAAGCGCAATACCGATAACAATCGATACCAATAATCCCATATCGCCGTTAGGTCTGAAATCAGATATGCCCAGCATCATAAAGCCGGAAATTAACACCAACGTCGTGATCCACAGGGCAACCCCAACCCGTTGAAACGCGTAACGCACGGCATCTTCGGCAGACAACCCCTGCACTCTCCTTGCTCGAAGATACTTACTGAGAAAGTGCACAGTATCGTCAACAACAATGCCCATGGTGACACCGAGCACAAGCGACAGAGACTGGCCTACGTGACCGTTCATCAAGTACCAGACGCCAAAACCCGTAGCGCCGGGAAGCAGATTAGGTATCAAACTGATAAGCCCTATTTTCACGGAACGCAATGTAGTCAGTAACACTATTGCAATGAGTACCAAAGCGATGAGCGCGCCTTTCACACTACCCAACATGCCTCGAATACCGATGTGCGTGAACATCAAAGCAGTACTCGACCCTTCCTGTTCGAGTTCCGGTGCATTTTCATGAAGCCAGGCTTTGGCGTTTTCTTGCAGCTCAATAAACGCCGGCGTGGGCAAACTGGGTACAGACACAATCATCCGTGAAGCTGACTTATCGAAACTAAGCAAATTTGTTAGATCGAGACCAAAAGGTAATGACAACTCATATAGCAAGAGATACTGCGCAGCAAGATTTTGCGTATCTGGCAGGCGATACCAAGCTTCATCATCACCATTCAAGTTTTTGCTCAATCGCTTAACGATATCTGTGTAGGTGTTCACATGCGTGACGTGTTCCTGTTGCCGGTACCATTGCGCAAAATGCTCGACTCTCGCGAGATATTCAGGATCAGACACGCCCTGTGGTTTTCCCGAATCAAGGGAATACTCTATTCGGTATAGACCACCCAGGTTTTGATCAAGAAAGTCGGTATCGTGGCGAAGCTGATTAGACTCACCGAAGTACTTGCTAAACTGATCGCTGACAATATTCATTGGCGCCAACGAAACCAACACGACTGATGCAAGCACACTAAGCGACAACAACATAGAACGGCGCCGAATCACCCACTCTGCAAATTGCGCCATCAAAGTGTTGGTTATTGTATGACCAGGCTTGACGCCTGTTGGCATCAAGTACACAAACACAGGTAAGAAGGTAAGTGAAAACACAAAGGCGAAAACCACCCCAATGGCAACGATATTTCCTATATCCTGAATAGGCGGAACATCCGCCAAGACGTTAAGACTTAAAAATCCGATTGCGGTACTGATACTTGTCAAAGTAATCGGATGAATGTTAATGGTGAGCGCATCAATCAGCGAAGTTGTTTTTTCGTTGCCTTCACGTATCTCCTGATAAAAACTCACAAGCAGGTGAACGCCATGGGCTACGGCTACTGTTAACAAAATCACAGGTGCCTGAGACGACATGGGGGAAATTTGGAATCCAAGCCATCCCGCAGTACCCATCGCACAAACAATCGTGAACAGCGTTGTGAGCACTATCGCTATCACGCCCACAACCGACCTAAGCAACAATGCCATGATAAAAATCACCAGCAGGAACATTAGCGGCGTTTGTGTACTGAGATCGCGCATTGAAGTTTCAGAAAAAGTCGCAGAGATGATAATTGAGCCCGTCGCAAAAACGTCCAGCCCCGGATGCGCCGCCATAATGGCTGCCTTTTGATCCCACGCCCAATGCGCCGCTTTCACTTCAGAATCGGAGGCGTTTTTGTCAAAGCGGAATTCGACATTAATCCCGGTGACCTTGCCGTCTTTAGAGATTAACCGGTTTTCTATCAAAGGCTCATTTAGTGAAATGCGCCGGACCTCGGCCATTTCTGCAGTTGACAATTCAGCTGGAAATTCCACCAAATTGTCCACAAGCAAGTCATCGTCTTCGACCTTGGTATGTTGGTAGTTAGTTAATGAGTCAACACGTGAAACCCCTTTCGTTTTCCAGGCTTCATCTGTTAAGTCCGCAACAACTTGCAGTGTCTCGGGCGTAAATGCGTCGCCTTTCTTCGGCGCAATACCAAAGAAGATGTTATCAACCCGTGAGAAGGTCGCCTCAAGTTTCTCGAAAGCGAGCAGTTGGGGATTATTCGGGCCGAAATTATCGCGATATTCAGTCGATATCGTTAGAAACCTCATTCCTGACCCCGCGCCAACAACGATCACTATTGTTAACGCGATAATGAGCCAACGGTACTTTATGACCAGATGGGGAAGTATTACATCCAGTTTTGAACCAGCACGTTCTGTCATTCTAAACACCGGGATGAATTTCAAATCCGGTACATTACAGCAGCCGGCCCCAGAGATACAGAACCCCCCAAAGCGCACAAAAAGTGTGAGACAATTTACAGCACCCTGAATCGGCAACGAGAGACAAATGACGATGAAATACCACGTGGTTGCTACCACGAGTGAACTTGAAGAAGGTGGACAGAAGTTTATTGATCTGGAAGGTGAAGAAATTCTCTTGGTAAAACATGACGGCGAGTATTACGCCATCGCCTATCTTTGCAGTCACGCTGAGTTTGGACTAGAAGGAGGACAGCTTCAGGATGGTTGTATCGTTTGCCCTTATCATGGCGCAGAATTCTGCCTGAAGGACGGCTCTGTTCAGTCACCACCAGCCTTTGAACCCATTAAATCGTATCCCTTGAAAGTCGAAGATAATGCCATCGCCGTCGCCCTCGGCGGCTAGTCAACCGCACAACCCCGGAATCATCATAGACCACCGCGAGTCTTTTTTTGCGAACCGCAGTCTAAAGCTTATCTTGCGCGACATTGCTAAATGGATAGCTCCAGCGATTCGGGGGATACTGATCATCCGCTAGCGAAGCATTCAACCTAATTGACTCGAAACGTTTAGGATTTGTATTGCGATTCAATGGTTGCATCCAACTCTCGCTCCAAAGCTGCCAGACCCTTCATATGAGTCTCAACCAACTCATCAACGCTACGGTAACGGAAGACTTCTTTGCCCTCGTGCATCACAACCACTGCTTTAGGGTCTTTCGCATAAAAAATCCCGGTTTTTTTCTCCGAAGCCATAAACTACTCCCCCCGCAAATTCGATAAATGGTTGACTATGTTCATCCTTAGCCTAGCATACAGCATCACGCCAGCGGGACCCTCGGGCTAGTTCAATCTCAGCATAGGTATTAAGTATTAGCGATGAGGAGATTGATGAACAATTCGAAACGCGCTTTGAGGATCGCTGAGTTTCGGATCAAGTGGTTTAATACCGTTTGAGTTATATTCGGGATTCATCTAACACTTTTCTGATTTTCTCCAACTCAGGCACTAAAGTGATCAGTGCTTCAGCGGGTAGGCTCTGGGAAATCTGCTCGAAGGCTGGTCTGGCACAAAGGATCGCTTCATCACGCGCTCTTCGTCCTTCCGGTGTTAACCTTACAACTTTCTGACGACCTGAGTTTTCATCGGGACTGACAGTAATAAAATTTTTGGCCTCTAGCTTTTTCAGGGAATTGGTTATTGCGCCTTTGGTCACTTCCATCGCTTGAGCGAGTCGACCCGGTGACGCCTGATCGTCGACCCGACAAAACCAGTTCAGAATACTAAACTGCGGTCGACTCATACCGTAAGGTAAACTGCGTTCAAAACGGGTGGTCGATAGCTGAGCGATGATGCCTATTTCATTGAACAACCTGAAAACCAGCTCTCCGCTGACATTGGCATCCGCTTTTTCCTGTTCCATTGATTTCGACATCAAAACACTCCTTCCTGCCTCGCTGTGATGAATAAAAAATCATGCTGAGGCTAAACAATCGGCTTGCAAACTAATTTAGTTTAACTTTAAACTATTTAGCATTAAACCTATTGTTTCACGAAGGACGGACATGAAAAAAATCATCTTATCGATACTCACCGCTGCATTTATATTGTTTGCCGGTGTCATGGCGCTACAAATAGTTGCTTCTGAGCGTGTGGAAGTCGTTGAAGTGAAGACACTTGATCATAAGGGAGAAGTTGCCACGACACGTTTGTGGATCATTGATCACGAAGGCAAGCAGTATTTACGCGCCGGAGCTGATTCGGGCTGGTATCTTCGCATGAAAGCCGATCCCAATATAACGATGACCAGAGATGGAAAAGAAGCGCAATACCATGCCGTCGAGCGTAAACACCTGGTGGGCATCGTCAACGCAAAAATGAACGACAAGTATACATGGGGAGACGATGTCATCGGCGCCATGACAGGCAAAGAAGAGGCAATCCCGATGGAACTGCAGCCTCTCTGAATGTGGATTCATCAATCTCGCGAACTTACTGAAATACAGCCCGTTAGCCCGAATTCGAACCAGATACTTGTGTTATATTCCACTCGTGTTTCAAGTTTATATATGGATGTTCAATGCAAGCGGTAATTTGTGATCAGTTTGATTCGCCCGACAAACTAAAAATACAGGAAGTAGCCGATCCAACCCCTAACGCAAATGAAGTGCTCATCCGAATACATGCCACAGGGCTTGGTTATGTCGATGCATTGACCGTCGCGGGACTGTATCAAATTAAACCAGCACTACCGTTTATTCCCGGAAACGAAATATCGGGTGTCATCGAACAAACAGGAGAGGAAGTAAAACACCTGCGGGTTGGTCAGCGCGTTCTGGCAATGCCCAGTCAAGGTGGACTCGCTGAATTGGTATGCATGCCCGAATCTAAATGCACACCAATCCCGGAAGTATTATCCCACGAAGGCGCTGCCAGTTTTCTCGTTAACTACTGCACCGCTTACCACGGCTTGGAGCTTTGTGGTCAACTGAAGGAAAAAGAAACCATCCTTATTCTTGGCGCCAGTGGCGGCGTTGGCATGGCTGCAATTGACGTTGCCAAGGCCATGGGCGCGGAAGTCATCGCTGCGGCCTCGACAAAAGTTAAACGTGATGCTTGTTTGGCATTCGGTGCAGATCATGTTGTTGACTACACAAATGCGAACTGGCGTGACGACGTCAAAAAGGCGCTCAACGGTAAACCGCTTAATGTCGTTTACGATCCAGTAGGCGGCGATTACGCCGAACCGGCGCTGCGGTCTCTCGGCCCAGACGGTCGTTTTCTGGTTGTAGGATTTGCCGGCGGGGGAATCCCCTCGGTGCCACTTAATTTACCGCTGCTCAAACGATGTTCAATTATCGGCGTAAACTGGGGCGGTTATGTTGCAGCAAACCCATTGGAATCACGCCCAGTTCTAACAAAACTACTTGAATGGATCGCATCAAGGAAACTGAACCCTCAGGCAGGGGAGACTGCGAGTCTGAATAAGTCAGGCGAGGCTATGATGAGGATGCTAAATCGCAAAGCGATCGGAAAGATTGTCATTATCCCCACAAACACGAAATAAACTTCAAAAACACCAGTATCTACCAGATAGCGACGTAATTAAGGAGTCAGTATGTCAAACGCTAAAAAACTTAACGTGACACCTTTTGAAATACCCTACGCTGAACAAGATATTGAAGACTTGAAAACCCGGCTCGCGCTAACAAGATGGCCTGACAAAGAAACACCAACGGACTGGAGTCAGGGTATTCCTCTTTCTTATATGCAAGAGATCAAAGAATACTGGCAAGATGAATACGACTGGCCACGTAGGGTTGCGCTATTAAACCAGTGGGATGGTTATATGACCGAAATAAACGGTTTGGATATTCATTTCCTCCACGTGAGATCAAAGCACAAGGAAGCCAAACCGCTACTACTCACCCATGGCTGGCCAGGTTCTATTGTTGAGTTTCAAAAAGTGCTTGGCCCTCTTTCTGACCCAACGGCACATGGTGGCAGCGCTGAAGATGCGTTCCATGTTGTATGCCCTACGCTCCCCGGATTCGGATATTCAGGCAAACCTGCCGCTACTGGGTGGAACATTGAGAAAATTGCTGAGGCCTGGGACACACTAATGGTCGGTATTGGTTACGATAGTTACTTCGCTCAGGGCGGTGATTGGGGCTCGATAGTCACTGCGATGATTGGCGTACAGAATAAGGGGCATTGCCAGGCGATCCATATGAATATGCCGATCGCGCCACCAGACCCACAAAAGATGGAAGATCTGACCGAGCTAGAACAAGGCGCACTTGCGGCGATGAAATTTTACCAGGACCACGATTCAGGTTACTCCAAGCAACAGTCAACAAGACCCCAGACACTTGGTTACGGTTTAGTAGACTCGCCTATCGGTCAAGCTGCGTGGATCATTGAGAAGTTTTACCAATGGACTGACTGCGAAGGTCATCCTGAAAACGTCCTAAGTAAAGATGAGCTCCTCGACAATGTGATGATGTACTGGCTCCCGGGGACCGGCGCTTCGTCGGCCCGCATTTACTGGGAGAGCTTTGGTGCTGGTGGCACGTCAATAGACAAAATAACCCTTCCAACAGGCTGCAGTATTTTCCCCAAAGAGATATTCAAAACCTCAAAACGATGGGCAGAATCCCGGTTTACAAACCTCATTCACTTCAATGTGCTCGAAAAAGGCGGACATTTCGCTGCGGCCGAGCGGCCAGAGACCTTTGTTGATGAGATTCAAACCTGTTTTAGACAAGTACGCTAATTTGTCCTAATCTCACCTTTTACATAGGGTTGCGCGCAGTTATAAATACGCGTCCATTTTGAGGGCTCGGCAGTTTAGACAACTTGCCGGACCAGTTTACAGAAATCAGACTAATTAAAAATCAGGAGAGCCAAATGGCCAAAATCAAATTTGTCCAGCACGATGGTACAGAAATCGAAGTCGATGCTGAAATAGGTGCATCAATAATGAATGCTGCGGTAGACAACGGTGTCGCTGGAATTGACGCAGATTGCGGTGGTGAATGCTCTTGCGCAACATGCCACGTGGTTATTGATCCTGCTTGGGCCGGCAAACTTGGCGCGATTTCAGATCAGGAAAGCTCAATGCTCGACCTAAACCCAGACCGCGAAGAAAGATCACGTCTTTCATGTCAGCTTCCCATGACTGAGGCGCTGGACGGTATGATTGTTAATTTGCCTGAGTTCCAATACTAATCAAAAAAATACTCCCGCGGTCAGGCTAAATCTTGTCTTGCCGCTGCTGTAAAATACAAAGGCTGAATCGCGTTTCGCGTTTCAGCCTTTTTTTGCGCGCAAAACTTATGAAGCAGATTGAATCGCCGCCTCAATAAACTTGATGTGGCTACCGACAAAAAACTCGGAATTGACTCTGTTCAGTATCTTCTTTTCCGCATTAATCAAAAAAGTTGTTCGCCTGACGCCAAATCCCATGGGGCCATCTACCCCATATGCGCGAACCACCTTCTTACCCTCATCGAACAACAACGGGAACGGCAACTTATGTGATGTCTTGAATCGCTGGTGACTCGCCACGGACTGAGGGCTAACACCAACCACTTTCAGGTCGGCCCCAAGAATGTCATCGTGAATATCCCGAATACTGCACGCTTCCATGGTACAGGCCGGCGTAAAGTCAGCAGGGTAGAAGTAAAGTATTAGGGGCTGCCCGTCGGCAAGAAGACTGACCAAACTGATTGCGGCGCTATTTTCGTCCAGCAACTCAAATTCTGGTGCACTATCTCCAATCTTCAACATCGTGATTCTTCCGGTTTCAAAGGGCAGAAATTCTAGCAGGATCGCACGGAAGTGCTACAAAAACTGAGTTTATGTTGAAGTTAACATCAGGCGAGCAATTGCGAAACCCCTGCGGGCCCCAGCGCGAGCCCAGAACACAACAGAACAGACCACAGACCGGCAGCAACACGATTTCACCATCCATGAAGACATCGCCCTACCCGCACTTGCGCTGCTATAAGCATATTTTTTCATTGAAGGGCAATACAGACCAGTCCCCAGATGCGCAAGCTCACCGCATCAAAGCTACCTGAACAGCATTTTTGATCATTAATCCTCAGTTATTGCTTCTTCCCCTGATCCCGGTCAACTAAACTATCTCTATTAGCCCTGACAATAATGTAATTTCAACGACTGAAATCAATATGACCACCTCCGAAACATCTGCTTCCAAGTTCAACGAAAAACAGGCCGACCGACAAGATCTGCCCATCGTTGTTTGCGCACTATACAAATTCGCGACTCTGGCAGACTTTGAATCACTTAAACCCCCGCTGCAGCGCAAAATGGAAAATTTGGGCGTCCGCGGTACATTACTGCTGGCAAAAGAAGGTATTAACGGCACTGTCGCCGGCACCAGAACCGCGATAGACGATCTGCTTGATTTCCTGATGAAGAATGAGATGTTCGAGGGCAGGCTTAAAGACATTCAGTGGAAAGAGTCCTTTAGCAAAGAAATCCCGTTTAACAGAACTAAGGTAAAACTGAAAAAAGAGATCGTTACCATGGGCGTCGATGCCATTGATCCTAACCTGATTGTCGGCACCTATGTGAAACCAGAGGCGTGGAACGACCTCATCTCTGATCCTGATGTCATTCTAGTGGATACTAGAAACGAGTATGAAGTTCAGATCGGCACCTTTAAAAACGCACTCAACCCCCATACCACAAGTTTCCGAGAGTTCCCTGAGTATACCGAAAAGAACCTGAATCCAGCGCTGCATAAAAAAGTTGCGATGTTCTGCACCGGAGGCATCCGTTGTGAGAAAAGCACTGCCTACCTAAAAGAGCAAGGATTCGACGAGGTCTATCACCTCGAGGGCGGTATTCTCAAATACCTCGAAGAAGTCCCCAAAGAAGAATCAATGTGGGAAGGGGAATGTTTTGTCTTTGACAACAGGGTCACCGTAGATCACGACCTGAAGCGCGGTCATTACGATCAATGCCATGCCTGTCGGATGCCGATCACAGAGCAAGACAAACAAAGCAATGCATATCAGCCAGGGGTCAGTTGTCCGCATTGCATCAGTGACCTTACCGAGACACAGAAAGAGAGATTTATCGAAAGAGAACGTCAAGTCCAACTGGCGAAAAAAAAGGGTGAAGTGCACATTGGCGGTGACGCGAAACTTGCGCAGCAGGAAAACAAGGCTGCTAAAGCTGAGTTTAGAGCGCGTCAGCGCCGCCGTTAAAAATCGCCGTTAAAAATCGACGTCAGACACGAGTAAAGACTTTAGCAGGTCAGTCAACCCGACGAATGTCCTTCGCCATCATCAATCCTGATACAGCCTGTATCTGGATCAAGCATCCCAACTATCCCAGTGCATTATGGTCGATGCGGGCGGTCTTGCGGCTTTTTTGAACTCAGTACCTTTGGTATAAGCCACAGGCAGCAGCGCGATTTGCATCACATCATCCGGAATACCCAATAACTCGGCCGCCTGCTTCTCGCAGGCCAGATGTAGTGATGTTAAGCAAGAACCAAGCCCCCTTGAACGAAGTGCGAGTTGGAAACTCCAGACAGCCGGAAAAATCGAACCTAACATGGCAGCTACTGCCATAATTGGGGCGCCTTCAGGCGGTCTTCCCTGCATGCAAGGAATGACATGCAATGGCGCATGCTGCAGGTTCTCCGAGAGGAACACCGCCGAATCAAGGACGCGTCCGGTTTGTTTGTCACCGGATGCTTCTGCATTTTTTGCCTCACCAGAGAGGTAGTCGACCGCAGCTACTCGATACAGATCAGCCAGCTTTGCTCTCTTGTCTGCATCTTCGACAACAATCCAACGCCAACTCTGAGAATTAGTTCCGGTCGGTGCCTGTTGCGAGAGTGAGATGCACTCCTCAACAATCGAACGTGGCACCGGTTTTTCAAAATCGAGACGCTTCCTCACCGCTCTTGTTGTAGAGAGCAGTTCATCCGTCATTGCTAAATCAAAATCCATCTTTACATCCTTTCAGGTAATTTTTCTTAAAATTATCGCTCAGCAGTGAGCAGTTTCGGTAAAAGTCTGAATACCTCAACGCTCGCACCCATTGCGATATGCGTTCCCCGGGTTTCAAAATGCTTTACATCGGGGCTCGTCTCATCAATACAGGCACGCCACGCCACAACACCATCTAACTTGCTGTAAATGCTTCGAATCGGCACCGTTATTGGTTTCCGCTGACGTACATGCAACAGTTGATTCATCTCTTCCGGCGTCAGCCCAATTTGCCGCACCACTGCGGCACCGATGCTCGACGCGCCCACTCCGCCTTTAACCGGAGAACCAATCGTGACAACCCTCTCGATTAATTCAGGATGATCGCGGGCAATCTCTCTGGACAGTATCCCGCCACGACTCCAACCCACGAGGCGAACTTTCTGTCTATATTCATCGTGTAGCTCTCGAACTGCGGCAAGCACGCCGGGTAAATGATCCATCATCCCCCGGACGTTAACCCCCTGTCCCCACCCCTGACTCTTGTAGCCTATGGAATTAAGAAACTGGCGCAGGATGATAGTGGATGAGTCATCAGCCATAAAACCAGGCAACACCAGCACCGGCTCACCCTGCCCCCTCTTTGCCATGAACCTCAGGATAGGTAATTGCAATAGAAGTTGAGTCGCCTCCAGACCCGCGCGCGCTTCCATTAGTCTCAACAACGGCGTTGGGGGCGAAATAGGTTCAGTCATAGGGAGCAGGCCTAACAAGTGACAGGCATTAAGAGGCTAGATTTAACAACGAGGATTGCATAACCTGCACAACCTTGTAAAGATGAAGCCATCATGAAAGCCCAAGAAGCCAGAGAGAAGTTTGAAATTGCCGTTGAACGGCAAGATGAGGAAATACGACTGGACGAATCAGTGTTACTCATCGCCGCCGAAAGCAACAGCGGCATTAAAGTACAAAATTATCTCGACATTCTTGATAGCCTCGCAGAAAAATACCACGCATCAATCAACTGTGAATCCTCGTTGGGCACATCCGCATCTGGCCTGAGTGAGTTTATTCATGGAACCGAGGGCTTTAG
The DNA here is from genome assembly GCA_913050215.1 of uncultured Gammaproteobacteria bacterium. Taxonomy (GTDB): domain Bacteria; phylum Pseudomonadota; class Gammaproteobacteria; order Pseudomonadales; family Azotimanducaceae; genus UBA4582. The sequence continues at coordinate 17,445 of CAJXBG010000016.1, read as the reverse complement.
TGGTAATGTGACAAACTACTATGCACCTGAAAACAGCTACCTGAACCATGTCATCGACGTCCGCCAAGGTATTCCAATATCACTTGCCCTGATTCATATATGCCTTGGAAAACGTCTCGACATGCCTGTTCGGGGCGTTAACTTTCCAGGTCACTTTCTGGTTCGCTATGGCTTTGAAGAACGCATCATCGTTGACCCTTTCTCAGGCAGAACGCTAAGCGAAGCCGACTGCGCAACCCTGTTGAACCAACTTGCCGGTCCCCGCGCAATCATTCAACCCGATTATTTGGAGACTGCGACCAATCGCAGTATCTTGATCCGGGTACTCGACAATCTGAAACAGATATTTTGGAAAAACAAGGCTTGGGATGAAAGCAAAGCCTGTATCGAGCGACAGCTGTTGTTATTACCAGATCAAAGCGAGTTCAATATTCAACTGGGAGCCATCTACGAAATGAAGGGTCAGATACCGCTCGCCCAGGACACTTACACACGCGTGCTGCAGGAGTGCGAGGACGAGCAACTCACCAAGGTTGCGGGCAAACGTCTGCTCGCAATGGGATCTGCGAACAGAACAATTCACTAGCTCGCATGAAACATGCGATTTCAGGCTGTCAGAAGCGCTAGCGCCTGAGCCGCCCGATTCGTCACACTTTCTTTGTACTTTTCGAGATCCATATCTCGATCTTCGCCCATCGCACCGACGAGGTATCGCTTGTAAACACCCTGTCCTATTGCCGCGAGGCGCCAATGCGAAAATGCCCGGTAGTAGTTGATCTCAGATAGATCACGTCCCGTATTCGTTGCGTAAATATCGCAGAGTTCATCTCGCGATGGATAACCACCGACAGCAGTTGGCGCAGAATCTCCCTCCATTGCATCAACTTCCTCGGGGGACACCCAGTTATTCAGCAAATACCCCACGTCAGCTAACGGATCTCCTAGGGTACAAAGTTCCCAATCGAGCACTGCCTGAATCTCACCACTCTCCACAATCATGTTGCCGAGCCTGTAATCACCGTGCACGATAGTCGCACCAACCTGATCTGGCATTCTTTCCTCAAGTAATTTTGCACTCTCTTCCATCTCTGGTACTGGATGTGTTTTGGTTGCGACCCACTGTTTATTCCAACGCTTCAATTGCCGCGCCAAATATGCTTCTTTTCGACCCAGCTCACCCAGCCCCACATCATCAGGGTTAATCTTATGCAGGTTAGACAGCACGTCCATCACATGTAACCCGAGTGTGCGACGCTCAGTTTCAGCGACTTCCTGCCCTACGACCGAATCATGCAGTACAAGGCCATCAACATGATCCATCACATAGAAAGGTGCGCCGTTTACCTCAATGTCAGTACAAACGCCGATTGTGGTCGGCACCGGTATACCAGAATTTTGCAAAGCCGATACGATCCTGTGCTCCCGGGCAACATCGTGGGCGCTTTCTAACACATGACCAAGCGGCGGGCGGCGCAAAACGAAATCTCTGCCGCTGGCATCGGTGCAGCGGAAAGTTAGATTCGAGTGCCCTCCGGCTATTAGCGAAAATGTTAGAGGTGCTTTCAGTTCAGGTACGGCATTTTCGAACCAAGCCGTTATCTTGTCTGCATCAATTCCTTCAATCATTATTTTATTACCCTGTTCAGTTTTAAATTTTTGATCATCGCCTATCACCCATAAAAGGGCTCATCTATTTAAGCTCAATTTTCAACCGAAGCCGCACCCAGCAATTCGTCTGCACTTGACTGCAGACAAGCAGCAAAGAATTCAGGGTCTGGCACCATGTTTCGGCAAGCATTGACGGAAATGGTGATCTGCCCACAATAACTAAAAACAGGAAACATCAAGCCCATACCATCGTGTAGCGGACCCAGACCATATTGAGTTACCAGCCTTGCTCCCGCAGAGTAGAGCGGGAATTGCGGCCCAGGCACATTACTCACGACACAATTGTAAGGGTGCGTGATCTGCTCGGCCATGCTCACCTCGGAATAGAGTCGTGAAGCAAGCGCGGCGGTTGTCGATGGAATAAACTGTCCGAAATCGGTCATCAGTTTTGCACCCACAGCATTCGTCATCTCCTTCGAGGAAATAGCTGCAATATGAACCGATTCTAGACGCTCAATAGGATCCTCAATATCCGTTCCGAGCGCTACAGTCATGGCTGCCACACTATTCCCTTCCTGACCTGAATCTCCGTTCGATCGCACTGAAATTGGTGCCATGGCGACGAGCGAGTGATCGGGTAACTCTTTTTTCGACAGTAAATACTTTCGCAGCGCACCACCGCATATGGTTAATACAGCATCGTTAATTGTCGCGCCCTCGACTGCCCGTTTTACATTTTTGACCTTCGCCAGCTCAATAGTCCGTCCCTCGATAATACGGTGGCTCGAAATCACGCGGCTAAAACGGGTTTTCGGCACCTGGGTATTTACCGTGAACTTGCGCTGGGCAAGTCCCGCTTGAAAATTGGCCATTGCAGGTATCGCCCGCGCCATCACCTCGGCAAATTTGAGCGGCTGAGTGAAATTGTTAAATTGTGCCCGAGTCACAAGCTCAACAGGATTAGGCTCATCTTCACCTCTCCAAGGCGTCTCAGGCGGCCGCGGCAAGGCACCATAAGGTTCAAGACTATGCAACGCTTCAGTAATGTCCGCACCGGCGACACCGTCGATGCAGGCATGATGAATCTTTGTAACCACAGCATAGGAACCGCTAGGCAAACCTTCAATAGCGTCAAGTCCTTCGATAACCGTAAGTTCCCAGGGAGCCTTGGTCATGTCGAGCGGTCGGGAGTGCAACCTGGCGACTTGAATACACAACTGACGCCAGTCACCAGGTTCTGGCAGCCGTATATGACGGACATGAAATTCAAGATCAAAGTCCTTGTCCTCTACCCAATAGGGGTGATCCAGATTGAAAGGTACTTCTACCAGCTTTCTTCGAAAGGTTTTTGCAAGATGTAACCTGTCTTCTACAAATTGCAGGATATCCTTAAAGCGCTGTTTGCCACCCTCAACCGTCGAAGGGTCATAAATCGCTAGTCCACCAATATGCATTGGGCTGCGAGTGTTTTCTCCATAGATAAATGAGGCATCCTGGGCAGTTAATTGTTCCAAGCGGGGGTCTCCATCGCATTCAGGTTCTTAGAGACGCCAGAATACCTCAGCGAGGGATGATATTGCACCCGTTCACTGGTACCTTAAAGCTCTCCATTTGGAATATTGTTATGAAAATCAGGACTATTCGCTGTCATGAGATCAGCGAGGATATTAATACAGTCACGCTGGACGAAGCCGAACTATCCGCACCCGCTGATGATGAGGTGCAGGTAAAACTGATGGCCTGCGCTGTCAACTTTCCAGACATCCTCATGATACAGGGCAAGTATCAATTCGCGCCTCCCCTGCCCTTTGCCCCTGGCGGAGAAGCTGCTGGGGTTGTAGTTGCTGTTGGCAACGACATTGACGATATCAGCGCTGGAGACCGAGTTGTTTTGGGTATTCGCTACGGCGGTTTTGCGGAAGTGGTCAACGCGCCTCGGGAAACATTACAGAAAATTCCTGACGGACTTTCCTTTGAAAAAGCGGCTTCTTACAAAACAACCTATTTGACCGCGTACGTTGCATTAGCAATAAGAGGAAACTTGCAGCCGGGTGAAACTCTGTTAGTGCATGGCGCCACAGGAGGCGTCGGCATGGCTGCGGTTGACCTTGGTAAACACATGGGCGCAACTGTCATTGCGACAGGGGGAGACGATGTAAAACTGGAGGTCGTGAGGTCAAGAGGTGCAGATCACGTCATCAACTACACGCAGGAAGATGGCAGCCTCGGCGGCTTTCGCGAGAAAGTCAAAGCACTCACCGACGGCAGAGGCGCTGATGTGATTTACGATCCGGTCGGCGGCACCGTGTTTGATGAGTCCATGCGCTGCATTAACTGGGATGGTCGCATACTAACGATAGGATTCACTAGCGGCGTCTGGCCAAAAGCGGCAGTTAACCATATTCTGATAAAGCATATTTCGGTCATTGGCGTGCGCGCTGGTGAAATAGGTAGACGAAATCCCGCGATCGGCGAGCGATGTAGCCGAGCGCTTACCGAGCTTCTTGAAAAAGGCGCGATAGATCCTTACGTCTGTGCGGGCTTTCCACTTGAACGGGCGGTTGAGGCGATGGACATGCTGACCCAGCGCAAGGTTGTCGGTAAGGTAGTTGTGACCATGAATCAGTACACAATATAGGCAAACAATTACATGACTGACATAGATGTATATTTTTCTTTCAGGAGCCCCTATTCATATCTCGCAACACCAGAGATGCTGAAGATTAAAAAAAATTACGATATTAATTTGATCCTGCGACCCATTTTGCCGGTCGCCATTCGCACCCCGGAAACCCTATTTAGCCCGGCAAACGCGCCGCGGGCCAGATACATTCAACTGGATTGGCCAAGGCGGGCACGCTTTCTCGGTATGTCAGACAAATGGCCATCCCCGGATCCCATTGTGCAGAACATGACCACCTTGGAAGTATCTGAAGATCAACCCTACATCTATCGCCTCAGCTATCTCGGTGTCGAAGCACAGCATCGCGGCAAGGGACCGGAGTTTGCCTTTGAAGTCTCTCATCTTCTTTTTGGGGGAACCAAGAACTGGCACGAGGGCGATCATCTCGAGGAAGCAGTCGAACGAGCCGGCCTGAACCTAGGTGAGCTAGAAGCGGCGATCAGTTCTGGAGAACAGATCAGGGAGATTGAGCAGAATCAGAATTTTCTCGACCAAGCCGGACATTGGGGTGTGCCGACCTTTGTCATCAACGGCGAACCCTTCTTTGGGCAGGATCGCATCGAGACCCTTTGCTGGCATATGAACGGACTGGGTCTAAAAAAGAAGGATTAAAGACCCAGAGACGTTGCGATTAAGGCAACAGAGAACTTTCGTAAAGGGCACTCGCAGCATCTCATGGTAAAACTCTGATAGCCAAAGGAGACCAGCACAGATCATGAAAGAATCAGACTTGTACCAGCCATTAAAGACATACCTGGAGGCTCAGGGGTATGAAGTTAAGGGAGAGGTTCAGAATTGTGATGTATTGGCTGTTAGAGGAAACGAGCGCCCGATTGTTGTTGAGCTAAAACTTACTTTAAATCTGCAGGTTATCCTGCAATCCGTCGAGAGGTTGGCACTGACACCCAATGTCTATATTGGCGTGCCCCGAAAGACCAGGATCGTTACTAAAGAACGCAAACGCATTAATAAAATGCTTCGTAGACTAGGCGTCGGTTTGATCCTCATCGACACTGAACACAACACAAACTGTGTAGAGGTTGCGCTCGACCCAACCCCCTACAAACCGAGAGAATCGATGGTGCGCAAACAACGATTGCTCGGAGAGTTTGCCAAACGTGTTGGAGATCCCAACGCAGGTGGAAGCGAAAAACGAAAAGGCATCATGACCGCATATCGCCAACGAGCAATCTTTGTGGCAGAGTTTTTACAAACTGCTGGACCAACCAAGGCGTCAGATGTCGCAGAGGCGCTCGATCTGTCGGAAGCCAGAACCATTCTGTATCGAAATCATCATGGTTGGTACGAGAGAGTCGAAAAAGGCGTTTACGAGCTTTCCCCTCGAGGAAAAACCGAGTTGCCACAATGGCAGAAGCACGGAGAAAATAAAGATGGATGACGGGTCGACTAAAGCACAGGCAGAGCTAATGCTCCCGAGCACTGATCTACCCGCTGACATGGCGTTCTTCGAAACACATGGTTTTCGCCTCGATCAAATCTTCCCTGCGGATAATCCTACGGTCGCCAGGCTATCCGGACATGGCCTGCGTCTTTGTATCGACCAAAATACAGTTTGTGAGCCCCCGACCATTCGGCTTGACATTAACCTCGCGCCCGATAGACATCGTCACCACCTCCAAGCGCCCAACGGCACTAGTTTAGTGTTTGGTGAACAACCTGAGACTATGCCTGTCCCGACAAACTACCCGTTTGAAGTGACGCGCCAGGCTAACGCTGATGAGCAAGTAACTGGACGCGCAGGCATGCTCTATCGCGACCTAATACCCAGTAGATTTGGTGGCCAGATGATAGCCTCGCACATCTCAATTCCTGTGGGCGGGCCAGTCAACGACATGGTTCACTTTCATGAAGTTGAGTTTCAGCTGATTTACTGCTACCGGGGTTGGGTCAAGGTTGTATATGAAGACCAAGGGGAGCCCTTAATCCTCAATCCCGGCGACTGCGTGACGCAACCACCGGGTATCAGGCATCGAGTGCTTGAATCTTCAGATAACCTTGAAGTGATAGAAATTGGTGTGCCCGCGATTCATATGACAAATATTGATCACGAACTCGAACTACCCACCAGCGCATTTCTGCCGGAAAGAGTTTTCGGAGGCCAAAGTTTCTGCCATCACGTCGCAGACAGGGCACCATGGCTGATTGATCACGAGGATAAAAACAATACAGGTTTTAAAGCCCGCGAGACGGGAGTTCAGGCCGCGAGTCGGGGCGTCGCAAGTGTGAGGGCTTTGCGACCCGTTGAGCCAAAGACCTCAAACGAACATACAACGGGATTACATAAATGGCGAGAACAACCGGAAGTGCTCGCGTTTTACTTTGTCATGGAAGGTGGATTTAATCTGTTGACGATGGATAAGGACGAACACACCGCAACGCACGAATTGGCCCGTTGCGATAGTGTTACCTTTCCCAGAGGACAGCAATATTGCTTCCGTGATCTTTCCAATGATCTCGTGCTGCTGGAAGTGTTACTGCATGCCTCTACGAATGCTGCTTAACAACACCCGCTTGCTCCAAATTTGATATTTCCTCTTCCGAAAACCCGCCTTCCGCGAGAATATCCCGAGTATGCTCACCAATCTCCGGGCCGTCTTTCGGCGGTTTTTTCCTGAAGCCGCCGACTTCAATAGGATTCCCAATGGTCCACTGGTAATCCGGATTGTCAGATTCAACTTTAACGATGGCTTCGTTCTCTATCAGATGGGCATCTTCAAGCACATCACTAATTGTCTCGACAACGCTAAAAGTTGCATCAACCGCCTCCAGCGCACTAATGACGTCAACTAAGTTCATCTTTGCGAAACCCTCGGCGAAACGCTGGCGTAATTCTTCCCGACATTCCATGATGCCAACCATATCTTGAAATCGCTCATCCTCAAGCCACTCAGGATGTTTTAACGCTTTACACAGCAGCGGCCATTCACGCACCGGGTCGGCACCTACCAGTTGCACGTATCGGCCATCACGCGTGCAATAAGGCATCATAAAATGGCTACGATAACCGTGCTCTTTCATCACGTCCGCTAAGTTGTATCCGGCAATCGCCGCCTGCAGATGCATACCATTGGACCATACGCCGTTGGCCGCCAAAGAGGTTGCAACGTAGCTACCCGCGCCGCTTCTCTCGCGATGAAAAAGCGCCATCATAATGACTGAAAACAACGACATGGCGCTTGCATGATCGCCAACGCCGCCCACCGCGTTAGGCGGTCTTTGCTCTCGTGGCTGCATCAAGTCGAGAATGCCCGAGCGTGACCACCACGCGGCAACATCATAGGCACGCCGACCACTATCAGGTCCTTTCGTGCCATAACCTGTGATGTGGGCAAAAATCAACCTTGGGTTGATCTGCTTTAGCGTCTCGTATTCGAGATTATACTTTGCCAGTTGGCTTGCATTAAAATTCACCAGAATGACATCTGCACCTTCAACCAACTTATGAAGCACCGCCTGACCTTCCTTCCCTCGCAAATCAATCGCAATGTCCCGCTTATTGCGTGAGGTCAACGACCAGTAATAGTTGGTTCGGTAGGCAGCAACCAGAGACCTGTAGTTATCGCCGCTTGGGGGCTCTACCTTGATAACGTCGGCACCAAAGTCTGCCATCACAGTGGCCGCCGCGGGGCCAGCAACATATGAAGCTACGTCCAGTACCTTCACGCCCTCAAGCAAGTATTCCATTTACTTTCTCCAACTATATTTGCATCAAATCACAAGAATCCCTATCTTAGCGCACTTGGATTCACGAACGGTCGATCAGGAAGGATATCCTAAGCGCTGGTGCTTACCATGAGGCACTTATCGCAACCGACATACCATTGGAACACTTACGAGGGACAAGCAGGCATGTACGACGAGTTAAAAGAAATATGGGGCGGCCTGATCGGGCCTGAATCGCCATTTGAGGTTGTTGAAAAAGAAGTCAGGGGGGTTTCAATTCGCACATTCGCCCAAGCACCGCCCAGTTTGCGCGAAGTCTGGCTGGCCTCTGCCGCCTTCGCCGACAGAGACTATCTTGTCTATCAAGACGAACGAAGAACCTACGCCGACTCACACCGGGAAGTCGCCGCCTTGGCAAACTGGATACGCCAGCAAGGTATTGAACCCGGCGACAGGGTCGCTATTGCTATGCGCAACTACCCAGAGTGGATGCTTATCTACTGGGCATGTATGACCCAGGGTATTGGTTGTGTTGGCATGAACGCCTGGTGGGTCGAAGAAGAAATGGCCTATGGACTCACCGACGCTTCTCCTAAAGCACTATTTTGTGATGAAGAGCGGCTTGCACGGTTCAAGAACATAAGCGCTGGCTTCCCAGATATGCAAGTTGTTGGCGTCAGAACCTCTGAGGCTGAAGGTGTCTTGCCCTATGCTGAGGTGATAAAAACTCCAGGGAACCTGCCGGAATGCACAGTTGACCCCGATGCCGACGCGTGTATTTTTTACACGTCCGGCACCACGGGCCGCCCCAAAGGCGCGCAGCTGACACATCTTGGTTGTGTCAGCAACATCATGAACCTCGCATTCTTTGGTAGTGCGATTAGCACCACCATGGCCAGAGTTAATAACACGCCTTTGCCTGCGCCCGAAGACGCACCGGTACTTTCCGGTCTTGTCACCACCCCGCTGTTTCACGTCACCGCCAACAATTGCCTGGCTCAGGGAGCAACTATCTCCGGCGGCAAACTGGTTCATATGTATCGTTGGGATGCAGGAGAGGCCCTCAAGATCATAGAAGCTGAGGGCATCACCAGCCTGACCGGTGTACCCGTCATGTCGAGGGAGCTGATTTCGCATCCCGATTTTGACAAGTACGACACATCGACCCTCGCTTCTCTCGGCGGTGGCGGTGCACAACTGCAACCAGACCTTGTGGGTAAAATCGACGCTAAAGTGAAAACAGCACGACCCGGCACAGGTTATGGCATGACCGAGACCTGCGGCATCATCACTAACATCAGCGGCGATTTTTTTGTCGACAAGCCCGAGAGTTGCGGCCCCGCCGTACCAACCCTGGAAACCAAGTGCGTTGATGCAAATGGTGTCGAAGTTGCTCAGGGTGAGGTTGGAGAACTCTGGGTCAAAGGTGGTCCGGTGATTAAAGGCTACCTCAACCGCCCCGAGGCAACTGCCGAATCGATTACCGACGGCTGGCTGCACACAGGCGACGTTGCACGTATCGATGAAGACGGGTTTATCTTTATCGTCGACCGTGTAAAAGACATGGTGCTTCGCGGCGGTGAAAACATTTACTGCGCTGAAGTCGAATCCGTAGTGTTTAAGTTAGACGGTGTCGCCGAATGCTCTGTGTTTGGCGTAGAAGACGACCGGCTTGGTGAAGAAGTCGGCATTGCTATTTTCCCCGCCGCCGGCACAACACTTACAGCTGACAGCATCAGAGCCCACTGCGGCAATCACATGGCCAAGTTCAAAATACCAAGATACATATGGTTGATGAGCGAGGCATTGCCGAGAAACGCGAGCGGCAAATTTCTGAAGCGCGAACTACGAGAGCTGTTGGATGTGAATGACGCGGCCTAAAGCGCAGCAGATATCAATTCTCTCTCCGGTTGCTTATGGTCTCTGAGTAGCCGGAGAGATCGAAGTCCCAACACACCTTTCGAAAACACAAAGGCATTAGTTGGTAAAGGCGCGTGACTAATTTTCAGAGATCTTATTTCAAGGGATTAGAACGTCCCGAGTAAAAATTGCAGGTGAGGCCGCGCCGCTTCGATTTACCTTCAGCAATTAATCTTAACCCGCAACAAAGTTTCGAAGCTCGAGGAGACACACATGTTTGAATTGATGGACAAAGCACCCGCAGACCCAATCATGGGGATCACTGAGCTTTACAATACAGACACCAATCCAAACAAAATTAACCTGTCGATGGGTGTATTTAAAGATGAGCAAGGCAACACCCCTTTGCTAAGCTGTGTTAAGAAAGCCGAAGCAAAAATCTACGCCACCGAAGACACAAAAGCTTATAGCGCGATAGAAGGGTTTTCATCCTTCAATGATGCCGTCCTGCCGCTCATTTTTGGCGCTGACCACGAGGCAGTCACATCGGGTCGCAGTGCCACCATACATACCCCAGGGGGCTCAGGCGCACTAAGAATTGTAGGGGATTTCTTAACCAAGCTTTCACCCAGCAACACAATCTGGGTTAGCGACCCAACTTGGGTAAATCACATCAATATATTCGAGACAGCGGGTCTTCAAGTTAAGCGCTATCCCTATTTCGACAAAACGACCAACGGTTTGGCCTTCGACACGATGATGTCGGCGCTTAAGGACATCCCCGCAGGTGACACCGTTCTTTTCCATGGTTGCTGTCACAATCCCACAGGGGTAGACCCAAGCAATGACCAATGGCAGCAGATATCAGACCTTGTACACGGCAATGGTTTAATGCCCGTGCTCGACTTCGCCTATCAGGGGTTCGCAGAGGGCATCAGAGAAGACGGCGAGGGCCCGTTAAAACTGGTGCAACCCGGCAAAGAGACGCTCATATGTGGCAGCTTTTCCAAGAACTTTGCGCTCTATAATGAACGCACCGGTAGCCTAACCGCCGTGGCGGCTGATGCAGCGGCGGTAAACATTGCAACCAGTCAGATCAAATCTGTTATACGCGCTATCTACTCTAGCCCACCAGCACATGGTGGTATTATTGTTAGCACCATCCTGAACGACCCTGAGCTGCGCACCCAATGGGAAAGCGAACTCAAGCAAATGCGCGAACGCATCCAAAACATGCGCCAACTACTTGCAGAGACCCTCACAGCAAAAGGTGTACCGGGTGATCATTCTTTCATTACCCGACAACGGGGTATGTTCAGCTTCTCTGGACTGAACCCTACGCAGGTTGAACAACTCAAAAATGATCACTCTATCTATATCGTTGGGAATGGCAGGATTAATGTTGCTGCAATCACTCCGGATAATTGTGATGCATTATGCGAGGCGATTGCGAACGTGAGTTAAGCGAAACCGCCACGAAGAGATCGTTACAAAGACCACCCTCGCCACCACAACTAATCAGATTTGATCAACAAAAACGCCTGCTGCCGACCATCGATATATCCTGTACTCTTACCATCAAAAAAGGCATCTTCTTCAAGCTTGAACTTTACATCCTGTCCGCCCCACTCTGGCACTGAAACCGTTGTGTTTAGCTCAATTGAATAGGCCGTGTTCGCATACATCGGGTAGTCACCCCGGCCGACTGTATCGCCCTGATTATCCCACATGCCAATGATTGGTCCCGCGGCATGACCATGGTATCCAATCGGATGGGTATAAATTGAAGGACGCATGCCCTCATCCAGTGCTTGCAGGCGAGCGGCTTTCAAAATCTGATTGCCGGTTCGTCCCACTTTGAATTTCGATATCAGAATATCCTGAAGCCGATTACTTGTTTTAAGACCTGCCACCAAGCCTGCCGGCGCTTGAGTTTCCCCGGGACGCAACACATAGGCGTGTTGTTGGGTATCGGTATTAAGCCTCAGGTAGATAATCCCGAAATCAACGTGCAACAGATCGCCCGGCAGTATTTTGCCCTTGGTCACATCGCTGCCAGACCTCTGTACACCGACCGATGGATGAAACCAGGTTTGCAAACGTAATTCTTTAATTCTGTCTCTGTACCACCACCGCACGTCGTCGGTCGTTGTGATGCCCGGTGTAACGACTTTATTCGAGAATCCTTCGGCAATGATGTCGTGCGCTATTTTTACAATCGAAGGATATACAGCCATCTCTTCACGGGTTCGGGTTTCGAGCCAACTCACCGCCAGCTTTTCAGCCGGCACCACTCTTTTCTTGAATTTTTCGGGTAAGGCAGATATGAAGCCCGTGTGTTCCCCATGGGTAAGACCATCGGCCAGGGCAAACGTGGCCGAAACGTTAATACCAATGTTTTTTGGGTTTTTCTCAGCGATAAAGTCAGCGAGCGCCCGCCATTGATCTTTCTGTTCGTCAGGGTTCCATACCGCTTTGAAGAAATCGCCAACCCCATATCTGGAAACAGCGTAACCGTTAACGCCATCAGCACCCTCATCAACAAAAACCAGAATCGTCCGCCGACGCGCGGCAAAGGCTGTACCCGGTAACATGGTTTTGACTACCGGGTCTTCGTTGTATTCTCGGGCGACTAATACCCACATGGCAATGCCTTCACGGCGCATGAGTTTGGCCGGCAGTTTTTGCAGACGTGTTGCCAATAACTGATCGATTATTTCCGCGCGCGCCTTCATGGGGAGAATACCGTCCCCTGTCTCGCCGTAAATAGGCATCGAGCGTGTGGATAAAAAGATGACGATAACGACCAGAAACGCTAGCAGTGCTCTTTCGGATGCGATGGTTTTTTGCATTCTCGGTCACCTCAAGCAGTCGCTGATTCAGAATATTCCGGAGACATTAGGCCGGAAAGATCTCGGTTCCAACAAGAAAAATATCATATATCGAAGAGGGAAAAGCCACAATCGGCTTCTTTTTGAAGATCTTTATACAACGAGCCTAGAAGGTGTCACTTGCCCTTCTGGCGCTTTTACTGAATATTTTAAACATACCGGGCGTTAACTATCGCACATGCAGTCAGAGCGTTATATCCAGGCCAATTCACTTTCTTCCCTTCCTTACAGGATTTTTTGGCAAGCCTGTATGCTGTGTTTTGAATGTTTGCATTTTGCCGGGTTTGCCAAAAGTCCGCGCTCGCGTCAACGGAATCAGGTGCATCTTTCCGTTACCTATGAGGTCTTTACGCCCCATTTTTTTTAAGGCTTCACGCAACATCGGCCAGTTATCAGGATCATGGTAGCGAAGAAATGCCTTATACAATCGACGCTGCCGTCCACCCATTGCCGTTGTCACATCTTCTGAATCACTCCTGACACGACGCAATGGGTTTTTACCACTATGGTACATTGCCGTCGCCGTCGCCATGGGTGAGGGGTAAAAATTTTGCACCTGATCAGCTTTGAAACCATTTCTTTTAAGCCATAAAGCCAGGTTCAACATGTCTTCAAGGGAAGTGCCGGGATGTCCTGCGATAAAATAAGGAATCAGATACTGCTTTTTCCCTGCCTCTTTCGAGAAGCGTTCAAACATTTCCTTGAACTCATCGTAGGTGCCCATACCCGGTTTCATCATCTTCGATAAAGGACCTGTTTCCGTATGTTCCGGCGCTATTTTTAGATAACCTCCCACGTGCTCGGTCACCAGCTCCTTTACATATTCTGGTGTTTTAACTGCCAGGTCGTAGCGCAGTCCGGAGGCGATGAGCACCTTTTTGACACCATCAGTTGCCCTTGCCTCGCGGTAAAGGTCAATCAGTGGCGTCTGGTCTGTGTTTAGGTTCTTGCAGATCCCGGGATAAACACAAGACGGGCGTTTACAGCTGGCTTCAATTTCAGCCGACTTACAACCAAGGCGCCACATATTGGCTGTCGGGCCGCCAAGATCTGAAATCACGCCGGTGAACCCGGGTGTTTTATCTCGGATATTTTCGAGTTCAGCAAGTATCGACTCTTTAGAGCGACTCTGAATAATTCGACCTTCATGCTCGGTGATAGAACAAAATGTACAACCACCAAAGCAGCCCCGCATGATATTCACAGAGAATCTGATCATTTCATAAGCAGGAATTTTCTCATCACCATAACTCGGATGAGGCACTCGCTGGTATGGCAGGCCGAACACACTGTCAATTTCATCTGTGGCTAAAGGTATCGGGGGGGGATTTAGCCAAATATACCGATCACCATGCGCTTGGGCTAAAGGTTTTGCGTTATATGGATTAGTCTCCCGATGAAATATTCGGGAGGTATGTGCATACATGACCTTATCGTTTTTAACCGTTTCGTAACTAGGCAACTTGATAAAAGAAGCAGATGAATTGTCTCTCGTCTCATCGGGAACATGAACTTGCTCCAAATCGTAGATTGTTTTTTCGCTGCCATCGCCTTCTGCAACGGCATCGGGCACTTGCTCGTAAGGATTCGCTTCCGCTGTGGTTGTATCAAGCGAAACAACATTTATTTTTCCATTGGTGCCTGCTTTGGGTTCGAATGAGGATTCGTCAACCATCTCAATATCGTTCGGTAATTCGGAGACCACGTAAGCAGTACCACGAATATCACGCAGGTCAGTAATTGATTCACCATCTGCAAGTCTGTGAGACAACTCAACGATGGCGCGCTCTGCATTGCCGTAGAGCAAAATATCAGCCTTTGCATCGAAGATTACAGAACGCCGAACTTTCTCGCTCCAATAGTCGAAATGGGCTATGCGCCTAAGACTGGCTTCGATACTACCAATCACGATAGGCACTCCGGGAAACGCTTCCCGGCAGCGTTGTGAATAAACAATCACTGCTCTATCCGGACGTTTACCGCCAATGTTGCCTGCAGTGTAGGCATCATCATGACGTATTTTTCTGTCCGCGGTGTATCGATTAATCATCGAATCCATGTTGCCCGCGGCGACACCGTAGTAAAGATTAGGTTGCCCCAGTTTTTGGAAGTCTTCAACGCTCGTCCAATCGGGTTGTGCGATGATGCCAACGCGAAACCCCTGAGCCTCAAGCACTCTGCCAACCACGGCCATACCAAAACTGGGATGGTCGACATAAGCATCGCCAGTCACTAGGACTATATCGCAGCTATCCCAACCTAACTGATCCATCTCTTTTCTTGTAGTAGGCAGAAACGGCGCAATACCAAAACACTCAGCCCAGTAAGGTCTGTACTCAAACAGATGCTTATGCTGTGAAAAGCTGGCCTGTGTAACGCGGGCTGAAGATGATTTTGACATCAGGATTATCGTCTGAGAATAATGGTGAGTAGATGAATATAATGTACAGCGCGATATCTTACCCGAATTGCTGCTGCTATTTGAGTGAATTTGTGACCGTATACCGAGGACTTTTTATCTTTTTCCGTCACTATTCTGGCAGAATTGGTAAAGACAATAATTATCCTTGGTGGTATCCTTTTACGCTAATTGTCGGGCGCAGAACACCCGTCAAAGCCCCTGTCTGTAACGCGCAAACAAGGACAGCAATATATTCCTTATTTTCATTTGCTTGTCGTCAACAGGTTAGCCAATATTACACCCGATTATCTTGGAAGCACCCTAACTCAGGACTACATTTCCAGACAAAACATGATAGATAGAAGATGGCAGACTCCCACTAATGGCAGATGCCGTGAAGGTTTATATTTATGATAAAAAACAACAAGTTAGCGTCTTGGCTCGATGATATGCAAGCCTTATGCAAGCCAGATCAAATGGTAATCTGTGACGGCAGCACGGAGGAATACGACGAGATGTGGCGATTGCTTGTCGACGCTGGCGCAGCGACACCACTGAACGAAGATATTAGACCAAACTCTTACCTTGTTCGCTCTGATCCCGCCGACGTCGCACGCGTCGAGAGCAGAACCTTTATTTGCTCTGAAGAAGAGGTAGATGCAGGGCCTAATAACAACTGGAAAGCGCCCGCGGAAATGCGCGCTACACTGAACGGCTTGTTTGACGGTTGTATGCGTGGCCGCACCATGTATGTTATCCCTTTCAGCATGGGCCCCGTTGGTTCGCCGATCGCACATATTGGCGTTGAGATATCCGATTCGCCTTACGTCGTGACCAACATGCACATCATGACCCGGGTCGGTGCAGCCGTACTCGATCAGCTAGGAGAGGATGGCGACTTTGTACCTTGCGTTCATTCCGTCGGGCAACCGCTGGTTGATGGCAAAGCCGACGTGACCTGGCCATGCAACCCAGACAATTTGTATATTGCCCATTACCCGAATACTCGGGAAATTTGGTCTTTCGGTTCTGGATATGGAGGTAACGCACTGCTCGGCAAGAAGTGTTTTGCACTTCGAATCGCCTCAGCGATGGCTCGCGATGAAGGGTGGCTTGCAGAACATATGCTGATCCTAAAGCTGACAAACCCTGAGGGTGCGTCACGCTATATTGCCGGTGCTTTCCCGAGCGCTTGTGGCAAAACTAATCTGGCAATGCTCATGCCGACGATCCCGGGCTGGACAGTCGAGACCGTGGGCGACGATATTTGCTGGATGAAGTTTGGTGATGACGGGCAGCTTTATGCCATTAATCCAGAAGCTGGATTCTTCGGTGTCGCGCCTGGCACAGGCATGGACTCGAATGAGAACGCCATGCTCAGCCTGACCGAGAACTGCATATTCACAAACGTTGCGCTCACCGAAAACGGCGACGTGTGGTGGGAAGGCATGACCGATGAAGCGCCTGCTAACCTGACTGACTGGAAGGGAAATCCATGGACACCGGATTCCGCAGAACCCGCGGCCCACCCAAATGCCCGTTTCACGGTATCCGCGGCACAATGTCCAGTGATCGCTGATGAATGGGAAGACCTAAAAGGTGTGCCCATTAGCGCAATTCTATTTGGCGGTAGACGAGCCACGGTGGTACCGCTGGTGAATGAAGCCCGAGACTGGACACAAGGAACATTCTTCGGCGCCATCGTTTCATCTGAGAAGACTGCTGCTGCAGCCGGTAAAATTGGAGAACTTCGTCGTGACCCCATGGCCATGCTGCCATTCTGCGGCTACAACATGGCTGATTACTGGAGCCATTGGCTGAAGACTGGCGAGCAAGCTGGTGCAAAGTTACCCAACATCTACTACGTGAACTGGTTCAGAAAAGACGACAATGGAAAGTTCATGTGGCCCGGCTTCGGAGAAAATAGCCGCGTGCTCAAGTGGGTATTCGAGCGCTGCAATGGCACCGCTGACGCAATCGAAACGCCGATTGGCAATTTACCTACTCTTGACGCGATGGACTTCAGTGGTCTGGATCTTAGCGAGGAAGCGATCGCTGAATTGTTACGAGTAGAAGTTGACGGTTGGTTGGCTGAAATTCCGTTGATCAGCGATTACTTTGATGAGTATGCTGACAGGGTGCCTCCGGCTTTCCGCCAGGAACTCGAAAGTCTTAAAGCTCGTTTGGAAGCTTCACAGCAAAACGTAGCATAGCTCTGACTTGCAGGTTTATTGCGCATCGACAAAAAGGCTGTTCATCGAGCAGCCTTTTTAGTCATCAAATAAATCATCTAAGGCACTGCGTTTCGGTACATTATT
>CAJXBG010000015.1 GCA_913050215.1 uncultured Gammaproteobacteria bacterium | reverse complement strand
CCGAACAGTGGGCGCTGGGGTTGTTGTTAAGATCCACGAGTAAGACCTGATATCTAGGGTTGGTTTGGCCGGAAACAGAGCCCTGTTGGGCGCTGGACTCAGCGAACGCAGGCCGAATGGCCGCGAGCAGCGGGGTAATGCGCTACCCCGAGTTTCTGTGGGTTGTACGGCAAATGCTTCGCGAGAGTTGAGCGTTTGCCACTATTCCAGTTCCTTGATCCAAATAACCTAACTAATTATGAAAATCACTTGAAAAGGCGGTGGCTAGTCTATAGTATTCGCGGCCTGAAATTTGATCTTACAGGGCCTCGATAGGAGGTCAATGGCTGCCAAATTCGCCGGTTAAGACAGAGTTAGCTCGGTAAAGGCAGAAATTTTCTGATGCACCATATCTCAAATGAGATTTGGGGCATTTCTTTACGTCAAGTTTCAGTGAACAGCGTGATTTACTAGTAAAACGCGATGACTATTTATGGTCCGTTAAGGACTGGTACCGAAATCCGGGAGACGGGTTGAATGCAAAACCAGAGAATTAGAATTCGATTAAAGGCCTTCGATCATCGCCTTATCGATATCTCGACTCAGGAAATCGTGAACACAGCCAAGCGCACTGGTGCGCAGGTTCGAGGTCCGATTCCCTTACCAACAAGAATTGAGAAATTTACCGTTCTCATCTCACCTCACGTCGATAAAGACGCGCGAGATCAATATGAGATCCGAACTCACAAACGTCTGCTCGATATCGTAGAGCCCACAGAAAAAACTGTGGACGCGCTGACCAAGCTCAACTTGGCTGCGGGCGTTGAAGTACAGATTAACCTGGCTTAAGGGAGCGAACATGGCTATTGGCATAGTTGGCGTTAAAAAAGGTATGACACGAGTCTTCTCTGAAGACGGCGCGTCACTCCCAGTCACCGTAATTGAAGTTACGCCAAATCGCGTAGTTCAGCGCAAGACCGCTGACTCCGATGGATATGAAGCGATACAGGTTGCATTCGGTTCTATAAAGGCATCGAAGGTATCAAAAGCGGTTGCAGGACATTACAGCAAATCAGAGCAGGAAGCTGGCCGCGGTTTGTGTGAATTCAGATGTGAGACAGATGACGAGTTTGCCGTAGGCGACTCGATTTCAGTTGATCGTTTTGAAGTCGGGCAGAAAATTGACGTTACGGGTCAATCAAAAGGTAAGGGGTTCGCAGGAGTCGTTAAGCGTTACAACTTCCAAATGCAAGACGCAACCCACGGTAACTCAATATCACACCGTGCACCTGGTTCTATTGGTCAATGCCAGAGCCCAGGTCGCGTATTCAAGGGTAAGAAGATGGCAGGCCACATGGGCGCTGTGCAGGTAACTTCTCAAACGCTTGAAGTAGTTAGAGTCGATCAGGAAAACAATCTGTTGCTAGTTAAAGGCGCAGTACCCGGGGCGAAAGGTGGTGACGTTATCGTCAAGCCTTCCGTTAAAGCCCGGTAATAATTGGAGTTGGAAGCTTGAATCTCAATATTTCAGAACCAGGCAAAGGTGTTTCAGAGCGAGCGGTAGACGTTTCTGAAACGACATTCGGACGTCAGTACAATGAGGCGTTGGTTCATCAGGTGGTTGTCGCCTACATGGCTGGTGCTCGTCAGGGTACCCGAGCACAAAAAACACGCTCAGAAGTCAATGGCGGCGGTCGTAAGCCATTCCGTCAAAAGGGTACGGGCCGAGCGAGAGCCGGTACCATTCGAAGCCCGATTTGGCGTGGAGGCGGTGTGACATTCGCGAACAAGACCCAAGACTTTAGTCAAAAGGTCAATCGTAAAATGTACCGCGGCGCGATGCAGTCTATTCTTTCCGAGCTAATCAGGCAGGATCGTATGATTGTCACCGAAGACTTCTCAGTTGACGCACCCAAGACTAAGCAGGTGTTAGCGCGACTTAAAGAGCTGGAGTTGGATAACGTACTGATTGTCGTCGAAGAAGTTGACGAAAATCTATATTTGGCTGCCAGAAATCTTCGAAATATCGATGTCATTGATGTGCAGGGTGTCAACCCCGTCAATTTGATTGGTTTCGACAAGGTGCTTTTTACTGTTGGCGCACTTAAGAAAGCTGAGGAGTTGCTGTCGTGAATGAAGAACGCATGTACAAGGTTATTTTAGGCGCTCACATTTCTGAGAAAGCGACAGTCATTGCTGACGAGTCTAATCAGGTAACGCTCAAAGTTTCTCCCGATGCAACGCGTCCCGAGATTCGCCAGGCGGTTGAAAAGATCTATAACGTTAAAGTAGAGAACGTCACTGTCCTTAATGTAAAAGGTAAGGTCAAAAGGAATATGCGCGGTACAAGTCGCAAGCCCAGCTGGAAGAAGGCGTATGTCCGTCTGGCTGAAGGTCATGACATCGATTTCGCAGACGCCTAGGTAATTAATACCGATCGATTGATCGTTAATGTTAAAAATTGATTGAATAACGAGTTTATAAAATGCCAGTCGTAAAAGCTAAACCAACATCACCGGGTCGACGTTTCGTCGTCAAGGTCGTGAACCCTGAATTGTATCGGGGTGAGGCCTACAAGCCGCTATTGGAAAAGAAGTCCAAGTCCGGCGGGCGCAACAATAATGGTCGCATTACCACTCGCCACGTAGGTGGTGGACATAAACAAAAGTATCGCGTCATTGACTTTAAGCGCAACAAAGATGGCATCAAAGCAACAGTTGAAACAATAGAGTACGACCCAAACAGAACAGCAAACATCGCCCTCCTTAAATATGCCGACGGTGAAAGAAGATATATCATTGCGCCACGTAATGTATCAGTCGGTGACACCATACAATCCGGTACAGACGCACCTATCCGTGCAGGCAACAGCATGCCATTGCGTAACATTCCAATGGGTAGTGTGATTCATTGTATCGAGCTTAAGCCCGGGAAAGGCGCTCAGCTCATACGAAGTGCTGGCACCTCCTGTCAGTTGGTAGCGAAGGAAGGTCCTTACGTCACGTTACGACTGCGATCAGGTGAGATGAGAAAAGTACTTGCCGATTGTCGCGGAACGCTAGGCGAAGTGAGTAATTCTGAACACAATTTGCGCTCGTTAGGCAAAGCTGGTGCCAAGCGTTGGAGAGGTGTTCGCCCAACGGTTCGTGGTGTTGTCATGAACCCGGTTGATCACCCGCATGGTGGTGGTGAAGGTAAGACTTCTGGTGGTCGTCATCCAGTAAGTCCATGGGGTATGCCTACAAAGGGATACAAGACCAGAAAGAACAAACGAACAGACAAGATGATTGTGCGTCGTAGACGTTCAAATCGTTAGGAGATAGCTAGTGCCACGTAGTCTTAAGAAAGGCCCTTTTGTAGATTTGCACCTAGTGCAGAAAGTGCAAAAGTCAGTTGAGTCAAACGATAAGCGACCTATCAAAACTTGGTCTCGACGTTCGATGATCACACCTGATTTTGTTGGTTTGACAATCCAGGTACACAACGGCAGACAACATATTCCCGTATTCGTTACTGAGGACATGGTTGGTCACAAGTTGGGCGAATTTGCATTAACACGTACTTTCCGCGGTCACGCCGCAGATAAGAAAGCCCGCCGATAAGCTGGCAGGGTAGGGGATTTACGATGGAAGTAGCGGCGAAATTAAAAGGCGCGAGAATTTCAGCACAAAAAGCTAGGTTGGTAGCGGATCAAATCCGCGGCAGATCGGTAGGTGAAGCGCTGGATATATTGAATTTCAGCACCAAGAAAGGTGCACATTTGGTTCGCAAGCTGCTTGAGTCTGCGATTGCCAATGCAGAGCATAATGAAGGCGCAGACGTAGACGAATTGTCAGTTGCGACCATTTATGTTGACGAAGGTATGACAATGAAAAGAATTAAGCCTCGCGCAAAAGGGCGAGCAGACAGAATTCTTAAGCGATCATGCCACATTACACTTGCTGTCGCTGATCAGTAAGTAAAGACGCAGACAGGTTACCAGGAGACCAAAATGGGTCAAAAAGTACATCCCACAGGAATGCGATTAGGGATTGTTAAGGATCATACTTCGATCTGGTATGCGGACGGTCCCGCATATGCGGACAAGTTACATACCGATTTAGTCGTGCGAGAGTACATTCAGAAGCGACTAGCGCAAGCGTCAGTGAGCCGAATTGAAATTGAACGGCCCGCTCAAACAGCAAGAATTACTATCCACACGGCGCGTCCTGGCATTGTGATCGGTAAGAAAGGCGAAGACGTCGAGAGACTGCGCCGTGAATTAACCAAGATGATGGGCGTTCCAGTGCACGTCAACATCGAAGAGATCAGAAAGCCTGAGCTGGATGCTTACCTTGTTGCACAAAATGTGGCGCAGCAGTTGGAGCGTCGAGTTCAGTTCAGAAGAGCGATGAAGCGAGTGATGCAAAATGCAATGCGTCTGGGTGCCGAAGGTATCAAGGTGCGTGTAGCCGGCCGACTTGGTGGTGCAGAAATCGCGCGAGCTGAAAATTACCATGAAGGGCGAGTGCCACTGCATACATTGAGAGCAGATATTGACTACGCGACAGCTGAAGCATTGACCACCTACGGCATACTTGGTGTCAAGGTGTGGATATTCAAAGGTGAAGTAATAGGTGGTCGTGAAGACACTGAACAGCAAACTAACGTTCAAAGTTTTGGATAGAGATTTTCGGATAAGAACTCATGTTACAACCAAAAAGAACAAAATTTAGGAAGATGCAAAAGGGCCGTAATCGCGGTCTTGCACATCGCGGCAGCTCAGTTAGCTTCGGGGAATATGGCCTCAAGTCAACGGAGCGCGGTCGATTAACGGCGCGTCAGATAGAAGCTGGTCGTCGGGCAATGACTCGCCGAGTGAAACGAGGTGGGCAGATTTGGATCAGGGTTTTCCCGGACAAGCCAATTACCAAAAAGCCTCTGGAAGTGCGACAGGGTAAAGGTAAGGGTAATGTTGAATATTGGATAGCCCAGATCAAACCAGGAAAAATGTTGTATGAAATGGAAGGTGTGAGTGAAGAAGTTGCACGTGATGCATTCAGACTCGCCGCAGCAAAGCTTCCTTTCAAAACAACTTTTGTTAAACGAACGGTAATGTGATCGAACTAGGATACTCAACCTCCATTAGTTAAGTATCTTTGGATAAGAAATATGAAAGCATCAGAACTAAGAGAAAAGTCAGTCGACGATCTGCAGCAAAGCCTTGTGGCATTACTGAAAGATCAGTTCACTTATCGTATGCAACATTCGACGGGCCAATTGGGTCAATCGCATTTGTTAAAGGGTGTCTCAAGAGACATTGCGAGAGTAAAGACTGTGATAGCTGAGAAAAACAGGATAAGTGAATGAGTGATTCAAACTTAGCAAGAACCGCCAGTGGTACTGTCGTCAGCAATAAGATGGACAAGACAATCACTGTGATGGTTGAGCGTCGGGTTAAGCACCCGCTGTATGGCAAGTATATAAAACGCTCAAACAAGATCCACGCGCATGACCCGGATAACCAGTGTCAGGAAGGCGATCTTGTAACAATAGAAGAAACTCGACCCATTTCGAAAACGAAAACTTGGAAGTTGAGTACCGTAGATCGTAAAGCAACGATTATTTAAAGAACCTGTTGCTGAGATGTTTCAGTAATAGTCGAAGGACAGGCGGAGTAAGACATGATTCAGACGCAAACTTATTTGGATATCGCAGATAACAGTGGTGCACGGCGCGTAATGTGCATCAAGGTGCTTGGCGGTTCCAAGCGTCGATACGCTGGAGTGGGCGACATTATTAAGGTCACTGTCAAGGAAGCGATTCCAAGAGGCCGGGTCAAGAAGGGCCAGGTGCTCGACGCTGTTGTGGTCAGAACTCGCAAGGGTGTAAGAAGACCAGATGGTTCCCTGATACGTTTTGATGGTAATGCTGCCGTGTTGTTGAATGCTCAGAAGCAACCAATTGGAACGCGTATCTTTGGGCCAGTGACTAGAGAGCTGAGAAACGACAAGTTTATGAGAATCGTTTCTCTGGCGCCGGAAGTACTTTAATAGAAGTTCGAGTTTGAAATAGAAGTTCGAGTTTGGACAAAGCGTTAGGTTAAGGTAAGAACAATGCAAAAAATTAAAAGAGATGATGAAGTTATCGTTCTTACTGGACGAGACAAGGGCAAGCGAGGTTCAGTGACCCGCTTACGTGATGACGGTCGTTTATACGTTTCTGGTGTAAACATGGTTAAGCGTCACACGAAGGGTAATCCTCAGGCGGGTCAACCCGGAGGAATCATTGAAAAAGAAGCGCCTATTCAGGCTTCAAATATTGCAATCTACAACAATAATACAAACAAAGCTGATCGTGTTGGCTTTAAGACTTTAGACGATGGCAAGAAAGTGCGTGTCTTCAAATCCACCGGTGAAGAAATAGACTAGAGGAAATTGGTATCCGAGAGGGCCAGTTGGTTAAGTAAAGATGGCAGACCTAAAAGCAGTTTACGAAAATGAATTGAAAGACAAGCTCAAAGAAGAGCTTGGCCTTGATAATGTCATGGAGATACCACGCATCACTAAGATCACACTCAACATGGGTGTGGGTGAAGCAATTGGTGACCGAAAGCAGTTAGACAGTGCCGTAGCTGACATGGAAGCTATCGCGGGTCAAAAAGCTGTGATCAATGTTGCCCGGAAATCAATCGCTGGTTTCAAGGTGCGGGAAGATTATCCCATTGGTTGCAAGGTGACTTTGAGAAAGGCGCGAATGTACGAGTTCCTCGATCGTCTAATCAACATCTCAATTCCTCGTCAAAGAGACTTTAGAGGTATCAGCCCTAAATCGTTTGATGGGCGCGGTAATTTTGCGATGGGGCTGACTGAACAGATCGTTTTCCCAGAAATTAATTATGACAAGATTGATAAAATACGTGGTATGGATATCAGTATTGTAACAACAGCAAAAACTGATGATCAGGGTCGGGCGCTATTGAGAGCCTTTAACTTCCCTTTCAGAAACGCTGGTTAAAGCAATAAAGCGCTAAAAGAGACCTAACAGAGAAGAGAAGGTATGGCTAAACAATCAATGATTAATCGCGAGAAGAAGCGCGCAAAGGTTGTCGAGAAATATGCGGCAAAGCGAGCAGCACTAAAAGCGATAATTGCTGACGTTAACGCGTCAGATGATGACCGATGGGACGCGCAATTGAAATTGCAGGCACAACCCCGTGACGCGAGCCCGGTACGTCAAATGCGAAGATGCAGTTTGACCGGCAGACCGCACGCGGTTTACCGAAGGTTTGGTCTCTCTCGCACAAAATTAAGAGAAGCAGCTATGCGCGGTGACGTGCCTGGCCTCGTGAAGTCCAGCTGGTAAGCAGGAAGGTTTGATATTATGACAATGCAAGATCCTTTATCGGATATGTTGACCCGGGTTCGAAACGCACAAACAGCGAAAATCGAATCTGTAGACATGCCCTACTCGGGCACCAAGTTGGCGATCGCAGAAGTGCTGAAACAAGAAGGCTACATCAATGACTTCAGTGTTGACGATGCAGTAAAGCGAACGCTCTCAATTGAATTGAAGTACCACGAAGGCAGACCCGTCATCGAGGAGATCAAGCGATTGAGTCGACCTGGTTTGAGGCAGTACAAAGGCAAAGATGAAATACCCTCGGTCCGAAGCGGTCTGGGCATCATCATTTTGTCTACTAACAAAGGTTTGATGACGGATCGTGCAGCAAGGGCTGCAGGTGTTGGCGGCGAACTGCTTTGCTCAGTTTTTTAGAGCTGTTTTACTGTTTAGATTAAAGAGTTCAGTTTGTAGCACAAGATTATTTGAAGACCCGCGACAATAATGGGTCACGTAAGGTTGAAATTGATATGTCACGAATAGCAAACAGTCCGGTTTCAGTACCAGAAGGTGTTGAGATTACGCTGAATGACAAAGAGTTGAGTGTAAAAGGTAGCAAAGGAAATCTTTCGCTGACCATCCACGAATTAGTGGAATTGAAACACGAAGACGGTCAGATGAAACTGGCTGCGACTAAGAGTAGTAAACAGTCGGGCGCCTTGGCTGGCACATTCAGAGCACTGGTATCCAATATGGTTACAGGTGTGACTACTGGTTTTCAAAAAGAGCTCCAGCTCATCGGTGTTGGTTACAGAGCGCAGGCACAAGGGAAGAAGCTAAACCTCAGCCTTGGATTCTCTCACCCGGTTGTTTACGAGGTGCCAGAAGGCATTGAAATTGAAACGCCGTCGCAGACTCAAGTGATTGTCAGAGGTATCGACAAAAGATTGGTTGGACAGGTTGCAGCTGATATCAGAGCCTATCGACCACCAGAACCTTACAAAGGCAAGGGTGTTCGTTATGTTGACGAGTACGTCAAGCGTAAGGAAGCCAAGAAGAAATAGTGGTTAGGATGGTTAGTCGTTTCTAACCGTAAAACATTGAGGCGACTCAAGCGGAGCCGACTTAATTAGAGGATATTATGAGCAAGAAGAATGACGCTCGACTAAGAAGAGCAAGACGAAGCAGGAAGCATATGCAAAAGCTGGAGGTTTCCAGACTATGTGTATACAGATCACCTCGTCATATATACGCGCAGGTTATTTCACCAAATGGTGATCTGATTCAGGCATCGGCATCCACTTTGGATAAGTCTATGCGTGACGGGGCGACCGGTAATGTAAGTAGTGCGGGCGAAGTAGGCAAGTTGATCGCTGAACGTGCGAAAGCAGCAGGCATCGAGAAAGTTGCTTTTGATCGGTCGGGCTATAAGTACCACGGTAGAGTAAAAGCGTTAGCAGAAGCAGCCCGCGAAGGTGGTTTGCAGTTCTAGCAGTTTAGAGGATTTATAATGGCGTTTCACGACCAAGATAACGAAGAAGGTATCCAGGAAAAACTGGTACAGGTAAACCGAGTAGCCAAAGTTGTTAAAGGTGGCCGCATATTCGGTTTTACTGCTCTGACAGTAGTTGGCGATGGCAATGGCCGGGTTGGCTTTGGTAGAGGTAAAGCGAGAGAAGTACCTTTGGCGATACAAAAGGCAATGGAATCCGCGCGTCATAACATGATCCAGATTGATCTTGATGGCACAACGATTCAATACGCGATGACAGCACGACACGGTGCGTCACAAGTCTTCATGCAACCGGCCTCAGAAGGTACCGGTATTATTGCTGGTAAGACAATGCGTGCCGTGTTGGAAGTAGCAGGTGTTCAAAATGTACTCGCCAAGTGCTACGGATCTACGAATCCAGTGAATGTTATTCGGGCCACTTTTAAGGGGCTTCAGGATATGCGTTCTCCAGAGAGTGTTGCGGATAAGCGTGGCATATCACTTGAAGAGATGATGGGCTAGCAAGCAAATGGCAAAAGAAAAGAAAATTAAGGTCACACAGACCAAAAGCACAATAGGACGCCTTAAAAGTCATAAGGCATGTGTCGCGGGTCTCGGGCTCAAAAGAGTTCGGCACTGCGTGGAAGTAATAGATACACCTGCTGTAAGAGGCATGATCAACAAAGTCTCTTACATGGTAAGTGTTGAAGGCGAGTAGGAGTCTTAGCATGCGATTGAATACATTAAAGCCGGCGGCGGGTAGTAAGTCTGCCGCAAAACGAGTCGGTCGGGGCATTGGTAGTGGGTTAGGAAAAACCGCCGGCCGAGGTCACAAAGGACAAAAGTCCAGAACGGGTGGCGGTATTCGGCCCGGTTTTGAAGGCGGTCAGCAGCCACTGCAAATGAGATTGCCGAAATTTGGTTTTAACTCGGCAAAAGCCAGAATCACAGCAGAAGTAACACTCTCAGAGCTCGCTAAAGTAGAAGCAGACGTGATAGATGTGCAGGCGCTGAAAGATGCCGACATTATTAAAGAAAGCATACAGCGCGCGAAAGTGATGTTGTCTGGTGAAATCAGTAAAGCGGTTACCGTCAAAGGTATCGGTGTTACTAAAGGTGCGCGTGCGGCTATTGAAGCTGCAGGCGGAAAGATAGAAGAGTAAGTAGCGATACATGGCTAAGTCTCCAGCACAAAAATCAAAATCTGAAGCCGCGGGCGCAGGTGTTGGTGGCGGTTTAACAGAACTTCGTCAGAGGCTGATGTATGTCCTCATGGCGATGGTGGTATACCGGATTGGCGGACACATCCCAATTCCAGGTATTGATCCAGAAAGGCTGGCGTCGCTGTTCGAACAAAATCAGGGCGGCATCCTAGACCTGGTGAACATGTTTGGTGGTGGGGCATTAGAGCGCATGAGCATCTTTGCGCTAGGCATTATGCCCTACATCTCGGCATCTATTATTACGCAATTGTTGGTAGCCACTACACCATCGCTTCAACAATTGCGCAAAGAAGGTGAGTCTGGTCGGCGCAAAATTTCACAGTACACCCGTTGGGGGACTTTGATCTTAGCGACGGTTCAGGGTTTTGCGATGAGCAGTGGACTAGCCTCTCAAGGGTTGGCTTACAGCGGTACTATTGCATTTCACTTTGTTGCGGTAACTACGCTGGTCACCGGGTCGATGTTTCTTATGTGGCTCGGCGAACAGGTGACAGAACGAGGTGTCGGTAACGGTATCTCGATTATTATTTTTACAGGTATTGTGTCGGGTTTTCCTGGTGCAATTGGCCAATCCTTCGAGCAAGCACGTCAGGGCGAGATTGCGATACTTGGTCTGTTAGGAATTGCTGTGCTGGCGGTTGCGGTTGTTGCATTTGTTGTTTACGTCGAAAGAGGACAGCGAAGAATTACAATCAATTACGCACGTAGGCAGCAGGGAAGGCGAATGTATCAGGCGCAGTCCAGTCATTTGCCGCTGAAGGTGAACATGGCTGGTGTTATTCCTGCGATTTTCGCTAGTAGTTTATTGTTGTTTCCGGCGTCAATTGGACAATGGTTTGGTCAGTCTCCGGGTATGGAGTGGCTGCAGGATCTGAGTCTTCAAATTGCACCGGGGCAACCGCTAAATATTATTCTGTTTTCAGCCGGGATCATTTTCTTTTGCTTCTGGTATACGGCGATTATGTTTAATCCCAAAGAAGTAGCAGATAACTTGAAAAAATCCGGCGCTTTTATTCCCGGTTATCGCCCAGGAGAGCAGACGGCGAAACACATAGATAGCATTCTGACCAGGCTGACTTTGTTTGGTTCTTTATATATGACAGCAGTATGTTTGCTGCCTCAGCTATTGGTAGTGCAATTTAACGTGACCTTTCAATTGGGCGGAACGGCGCTATTGATTGTGGTAGTGGTAGTAATGGATTTTTGGTCGCAGGTACAAACTCATCTGATGTCGCATCAGTACGAGTCACTGATGAAAAAATCTAACTTGCAGAATTTTGGACGACAGTAGGTCGAACGGAGCAGAAAAATGAAAGTGAGAGCTTCAGTAAAAAAAATGTGTCGGAATTGTCGAGTCATCCGGCGTAAAGGGTCTGTCAGAGTAATTTGCACAGAACCAAGACATAAGCAGCGTCAAGGTTAGACGTTTAACAGGAATTTATAGGAGCGTTTAAATGGCTCGTTTAGCCGGAATTAATATTCCCGACAACAAGCATGCAGTGATATCCCTTACTTATATTTTTGGTATAGGTCGTACAACTGCGAAAAAACTTTGTGCTCAAACTGGCGTAAGCCCATCAGCAAAAGTAAGCGACCTTACTGAGGGTGAGCTGGATTTGCTTCGTGCAGAGATATCCAACTTGCCGGTTGAAGGTGACCTGCGACGTGAAGTGCAGCTGAATGTGAAACGCCTGTTGGATCTTGGTTGTTACCGCGGCATTCGTCACAGACGCAACCTGCCCCTTAAAGGACAAAGAACTAAAACCAACGCGCGAACCAGGAAAGGTCCAAAGCGACCTATCCGCAAGTAGCGTGTAGAAGTAGTAACAAACGAATCAAATTAAGCGATTTAGATTAATCGTTGTAAACAGAGCGAAGAGACTGAAATGACTGATATGTCTGATACAGAAAACGCAAGCGAGGCAGCAGAAGGCACCTCAACACCAGAGGCTAGTGCTGCGCCGACCCGTAAAAAGGGAAAGCGACAGGTTGTTGATGGTCTGGCGCATATCCATGCATCTTTTAACAACACTATTATCACGATTACTGATAGACAGGGTGGCGCATTGTCATGGGCCACTGCTGGTGGATCTGGTTTCCGAGGTGCTCGAAAAAGCACACCGTTCGCAGCTCAGGTTGCGGCGGAGCGAGCCGGCACAGCAGCACTTGATTATGGCCTGCAAAATGTAGAAGTTTTCGTCAAGGGTCCCGGACCCGGCCGCGACGCAGCCGTACGTGCATTGAACGGTGTTGGATACAAAATCACAAACATTACAGACGTCACCCCTATTCCACATAACGGTTGCCGCCCACCCAAGAAACGTCGGGTGTAATTGAGGAGATAAAGAAATGGCTAGATACCTCGGACCAACATGTAAGCTTGCAAGACGAGAAGGCACTGACCTTTATCTGAAGAGCGGCGTACGACCGATTGAATCCAAGTGCAAGATTGATACTGCACCGGGACAACATGGTGCCCGTAGAACACGTAATTCTGATTACGCGGTGCAGTTGCGCGAAAAGCAGAAAGTACGTCGTATTTATGGTGTGCTTGAAAAGCAATTCCGAAACTACTACAAGAAAGCCGACCGTCAAAAAGGGGCTACGGGTGAAAACCTGCTTCGCCTGCTCGAAAGACGCTTGGATAACGTTGTCTACCGAATGGGTTTTGGCTCAACAAGAGCAGAATCAAGGCAGCTAGTTTCACACAAGGCAATTTTGGTAAATGGACATGTGACTAACATTCCTTCCTACCAGGTCGCTGCGGGTGACACGATTACGATTCGGGAAAAAGCAAAGAATCAGCTTCGAATTCAGGGTTCTCTCGCAATTGCAGCTAATCGAACCCCGGTAGAATGGGTCGACGTAAACGCTGACAAACTGGAAGGCGTTTATAAAGCTTTCCCTGAGCGCGATGAGCTACCATCAGAGATCAACGAGAATCTAATCGTCGAGCTTTACTCGAAGTAAGTACTGCTTAGCAGCGCCGCACGGGTACTTCGTTATCGGTAGAGCGTTTTAATAGAGTTATAGTCTTTTTAGAAGGTGTATGTATGCCCCATTCGTCACTAGAGTTTTTAACGCCAAAGCATATTCAGGTTGCTCAACTAACCGATACGAGAGCGACAGTTATTCTGGAGCCATTAGAGCGAGGCTTTGGACATACATTGGGTAACGCATTGCGTCGTATCCTGCTGTCTTCAATGCCGGGTTGCGCGATCACAGAAGTAGAAATTAACGGTGTACTCCACGAGTACAGCGCCATGGAAGGCGTTCAGGAAGACGTAATCGAAGTACTGCTCAACTTAAAAGGTGTAGCGATTAAGTTGAATGCAACTGACGAGTCGGAACTCACGCTTGAGAAAGAAGGTCCCGGCGTTGTCACGGCTGCTGATTTTCAGGTTGATCATGACATCGAAATTGCTAACCCTGATCATGTCATCGCGACGCTCAACGAAAGTGGCAAATTGAACCTCCGTGTGAAAGTTGACCGAGGTCGAGGCTACGAGCCCGCTGATATTCGTGCAAGTGATGAAGAGCAGGAACGAGTGATCGGCAGTTTGTTGATCGATGCTTCCTACAGCCCCGTTCGCAGAGTGGCATATAAAGTTGATAGTGCACGTGTCGAGCAGCGAACTGACCTCGATAAACTTGTCATTGATCTCGAAACCAATGGCACAATTGATCCTGAAGAGGCCATTCGTCGTGCAGCGACAATTCTGCAACAACAGGTTGCTGTATTTGTTGACCTGCAAAGTGAAAGTGAGCCAGAAGTTGAAGAGCAGGAAGACGAAATTGATCCAATCTTGCTGCGACCGGTTGATGACCTTGAACTCACCGTTCGTTCCGCTAACTGTTTGAAGGCCGAAAACATTTATTACATCGGTGATCTCATTCGAAGAACAGAAGTTGAGCTGCTGAAAACGCCAAATCTCGGCAAGAAGTCGCTGACCGAAATAAAAGACGTGCTTGCTTCAAGAGGCTTATCTTTAGGTATGCGCCTGGAAAACTGGCCACCCTCAAGCTTACGTGGCGACGACCGCGTGCTTGGCTAAGCACGAACAGAGGGTTGAACCAGACAATAGGGTTCAAAAGCGAGTTGTCTGGTCCGTGTGAGACATCTTAATAGTAAGTCATAAAACATAGAAAGATTTAGGAAGTATCAAAATGCGCCATAGAAAAAGTGGTAGGCAGTTAAATCGGAATTCATCGCACAGGAAAGCCATGTTCAGAAATATGGCATGCTCTCTGTTTGAGCATGAAGTCATTAAGACTACCTTACCGAAAGCGAAGGAACTGAAAAAAGTCGCTGAGCCTCTCATCACCCTGGCCAAAAGCGATTCCGTAGCCAACCGTCGACTTGCGTTCTCCAGAACGGGTAACAAGGATGCTGTTGGAAAGTTGTTTGCTGAACTAGGACCTAGGTACCAGGAACGGCCCGGTGGATACACGCGTATTCTCAAGTGTGGCTTTAGAGCTGGTGATGCAGCGCCGATGGCATATATCGAATTAGTTGATCGCCCAATCCCCGAAGACCTTGACGACGACCTCGAGGACGACGACGAAGAGTAGTTTTCACGCTCATTTGAATAAACCCTGTTTGCCCAAAAACAGATGAGTCTGTTGCGGACAATGATGGTTGTTACTTGAGCGCGAGTGTTTAGTTTTAATGTTTAAGCGCACTGCAGGTCGTACATAAAAGGTTGTATATAAAAGGTTGGGTAATCCCAGCCTTTTTTTTTGTAACTCACTATAGCGGTGAGTGTTTAATTGATAATTTTAGAGTGGAGAATTCCATGCATCAGTCATTTAATCCAACCGTTAGAACATTGATGGGCCCGGGCCCTTCCGACGTCAACCCAAGAATCTTGGTTGCGATGTCTAAGCCGACCATTGGGCATTTGGATCCTGAGTTTATTCGTCTCATGGATGAAATAAAGGCGATGCTACAAGCGACCTTTCAGACAAAAAACGAACTTACTATTCCTGTCTCAGCACCTGGCTCGGCTGGCATGGAAACTTGCTTTGTTAATTTGGTGGAACCTGGTGACAAGGTGATCGTTTGTCAGAACGGTGTTTTCGGCGGCAGGATGGCCGACAATGTGAAACGCTTCGGTGGTGAAGTTGTGCTGGTGGAAGACGAGTGGGGACGGGCGGTAGATCCACAGAAACTTGAAGACGCATTGACGCAGCACCCCGATACAAAAATTGTTGCTTTTGTTCATGCTGAGACATCGACCGGCGTACAATCAAATGCTGCAGCACTCTGCGCATTGGCGCGGGCGAGGGATTGCCTGACAATTGTCGACTGTGTTACTTCACTTGGTGGCACAGAAGTGAACCTTGATGCCTGGGGTGCGGACGCAGCCTATAGTGGCACTCAAAAGTGTTTGTCCTGTGCGCCAGGACTTTCACCGATAAGCCTCAGTGAGCGGGCAGTTTCAGCCATTAAGAATAGAACAACCCCTGTGGCCTCATGGTTCCTTGATCTCAATCTTGTGATGGGCTATTGGGGCGAGGGACAGAAACGAGCATACCATCATACTGCGCCGGTGAATGCGCTGTATGGCTTGCATGAGGCGCTTGTTATTCTGGAACAAGAAACATTGGCAGTAAGCTGGGAAAGACATCAGCGAAACCATAGGGCGCTCAAAGCAGGTCTTGAGGCGATGGGATTGTCTTTTATTGTGCCAGAAGATGAAAGATTGCCTCAGTTAAATGCCGTGACGATTCCTGAGGGCGTTGACGAAGCGCAGGTGCGTCAGCAACTACTTCAGCAATACAATCTCGAGATCGGAGCTGGTCTTGGTGCGTTGGCGGGTAAGGTCTGGAGAATCGGATTAATGGGTTATGCAAGTAATCCTAAAAATGTGTTGTTGTGTGCGAATGCGCTGGAAGCTGTGCTATCTCAATACAATGCGCCGATCCATAAAGGGCTGGCGACCGGAGCAATTGAGCGGGCTTACGGATAAGCGAGCCGCGGGCTTAAGACAGGCTTAGAACGGATTTCAAATATTCACCGGTGTAAGAGTGACGACAATTTGCCACATCTTCCGGTGTGCCTGTCGCAATAATCTGCCCGCCACCCGAGCCTCCCTCAGGGCCCAGATCTACAATCCAGTCGGCAGTTTTGATGACGTCCAGATTGTGTTCGATGATCACGACGGTGTTTCCTTGGTCCCGAAGATGATGCAAGACTTCAAGCAGTTGTTTGATGTCATGGAAGTGCAATCCGGTGGTGGGCTCGTCAAGTATGTATAACGTCTTGCCGGTATCCCTTTTGGAGAGCTCCCGAGATAGTTTAACGCGCTGTGCTTCACCGCCGGATAGTGTTGTTGCACTCTGACCGAGTCGAATGTAACCAAGCCCGACATCAATCAGTGTTTTCAATCGTCGCTCGATCATGGGCACGGCGTTTAAAAACTGATGCGCATCCTCAACAGTCATCTCCAACACTTGGTGAATGCTCTTGCCCTTGTACTGAACCTCGAGGGTCTCTCTGTTATAACGTCGGCCCTTGCACTCGTCGCAAGTCACGTAAACATCGGGTAGGAAGTGCATTTCAACCTTGATGAGCCCGTCTCCCTGACAGGCCTCGCATCTGCCACCCTTAACATTAAAGCTGAAACGGCCGGGCTTGTAACCCCGGGACCGGGCTTCCTGTGTCGCTGCGAATAACTCGCGAATCGGCGTAAATATATTGGTGTAGGTTGCCGGGTTTGAACGAGGCGTGCGACCGATAGGGCTTTGGTCAATATCTACAACCTTGTCCAGTTGCGCCATGCCACTGAGTTCCCTGAAGGGGGCCGCTTGTGGAATGGTAGCGCCGTTGAGCTCTCTTGCAGCCATAGGGTACAAGGTCGCGTTTATCAGAGTAGATTTTCCCGAGCCGGATACCCCGGTAACACAGGTCATTAAGCCGATGGGTAAGCTAAGGTTAACATCCTGTAGGTTGTTACCCGTTGCACCTAGCAACTTGAGTTGACGATCAGGGTTGTTCTTTACGCGGATTGCGGGCAACTCAATTGCCTGCTTGCCAGAGAGGAAATCGCCGGTAATAGATCGTGTTGTATTAATGATATCGTCAACGGAACCTGCAGCAACAACCTCACCGCCATGGACGCCTGCACCAGGTCCAATATCAATCAAAAAATCTGCGGAACGAATCGCTTCCTCATCGTGTTCTACAACAATAACGGTATTGCCGATGTCCCGCAGATGATTAAGCGTTTTAAGTAAGCGTTGGTTGTCTCTTTGATGCAGACCAATTGAGGGTTCATCGAGTATATACATTACCCCTACCAGCCCAGCACCGATTTGACTGGCAAGTCGAATTCTCTGAGCTTCTCCACCGGAAAGTGTATTGGCGCTTCGAGAAATCGTTAGGTAGTTGAGCCCGACGTCAATGAGGAACCTAAGTCGTGCGACAATTTCCGTCACAATTTTGTCCGAGATTTTCGCCCTTTGCCCTGTCAGGTTGAGACTGTTGAAGTAATCATGTGCGTCCGCAACAGATTGATTCACAACTTCCGGGAGCGAGATAGACTCAATGGTGACTGACCTAGCGTCTGCATTCAGGCGCGTGCCCAAACAGTCTGGGCAGGATCGTGTGCTCAGAAATTTGGCGAGGTTTTCCCTCACCATCTGTGATTCTGTGTCGCGAAACCTTCGTTCCATATTTGGAATGATGCCTTCAAAAGTGTGCGCGCGACTGTATTCATCGCCTTTGTCATTGACGTATCGGAATCTGATTTTTTCCTTCTGATGCCCATAAAGAACCGTCTCCTGATGAGACTGATCGAGCTGGCCAAAAGGTGTGTCAATATCGAACCCGAAATGGTCCGCAATGCTCGTAAGCATTTGATAATAATAGATGTTTCGTCTATCCCAGCCGTGTATAGCACCTTCTGAAAGGGATAATTCTTCATCGTGAACCACATTATCGACGTCAAAAAACTGTTTCTTGCCCAGCCCATCACAGGATGAACAGGCACCCGCCGGGTTGTTAAATGAAAACAGTCTAGGCTCTAGTTCTGATATGGAGTGCCCGCATTCTGGGCAGGCAAACCTAGACGAAAAAACAATATCCTCTTGCTCATCGTCTATGTATGCGACACTTGCAAGTCCGTCGGAGATCGAAACTGCCGTCTCGAATGAGTCGGCAAGTCGGGTTTTCAGGTCAGGGCGAATTCGAAGACGGTCAATCACAACTTCAATGGTGTGCTTCTTCTTTTTGTCCAGCGCCGGTACTTCATCTAGGTCAACGACAATGCCATTGATACGCGCCCTGACAAAACCCTGACTGCGTAGCTGACTAAACAAATGCAGGTGTTCCCCTTTACGTTCCTTAACCACAGGTGCGAGCAGTAGAATTCTGGCGCCTTCAGGCATAGCGAGTACGTGATCTACCATCTGGCTTACGGATTGCGCTTTGAGTGGAATACCATGTGTGGGGCAGTGCGGTTCTCCGACTCTAGCGAAGAGAAGTCGCAAGTAGTCGTAAATTTCCGTGATGGTGCCGACGGTCGAACGCGGATTTTGGCTGGTGGATTTTTGCTCGATTGAGATCGCGGGGGACAATCCCTCGATATGATCAACATCCGGTTTTTCCATCAGGGAAAGAAACTGACGCGCGTAGGCCGAAAGAGACTCAACGTATCGGCGTTGACCTTCAGCGTAGAGTGTATCGAACGCAAGGGAAGATTTGCCTGACCCGGACAATCCGGTAATGACAATCAATTTATCCCGCGGGATATCAAGATCAAGATTTTTGAGGTTATGAGTTTTCGCACCTCGAATTGATATATTACTCATCGGTTTCCAGAAGAAAATGTGTCAGGTTTTTGCTGCCAAACGCGTGGTTAATCTCTAAAGATGAATAGCGCCACCTCTCATTCCCCGTGTAAGAAAGTGCCGAATTTGCTATTATCAATCACTGCCTAAAAACTGGGCAATGGTCTCTTGCTAAAGGCGAGAGAGGAGAATAAAAAACAGGGGAACAGATAGTATAAGTTTGTATCAGACTTGGCAAAGTGCATCTGTTTTTTATATCTTCTGATCAACCTTCTTTTGCACCTTTCGTAATTAAATGGGACGCTGGGAAAACGGGCTCGCGCAACCTCGAGAGATTTCGTGGGGCGGGAGCAGTGAATACTTTGGTGATAATGGTAATACAAAAAAAGACAGTAACCGGAACGTGCGCGGGTGAGTAGACAAGAACTAAAAGCCGTGCTGGCGATCGCTTTACTCTATGTGATTCGCATGCTCGGTCTGTTTATGGTTTTGCCTGTACTGCCGCTACTTGGACCGGAGTATGCAGGTGGAACACCCTTGGCGATTGGGCTGGCGTTGGGCATCTACGGGTTATCCCAAGCAATTCTGCAGATACCGCTTGGTCTGCTTTCAGACAAGTTTGGGCGCAAGCCGGTAATCTATGCAGGACTCACAGTTTTTGTCATAGGCAGCGTCGTTGCAGCGCTTGCGACCAGTATTGAAGTCATTATTCTCGGTCGTCTGCTTCAGGGTTGTGGCGCTATTTCCAGTTCACTACTGGCGCTGGTTGCGGATGTGACCCGAACAGAGAGCCGAACCAGAGCAATGGCTATCGTGGGTATTAGCATAGGTTCATCTTTTGGCATCTCACTTGTTTTGGGTCCGCTGATTGCCGACGCGTTTGGTCTATCAGGCGTATTTGCCGTCACCGCACTTGCTGGTGCGCTGGGCATCCTTGTGCTTGCCAAGGTTGTTCCAACACCTGCTGTCGTGAGTTATCAGTCCAATACCCGCTTGGCCCTGGACAAAGTGCGAGGTGTATTGCTCGATGCTAATTTGATGAAGACGACGCTGGGTGTCTTTATGTTGCATTACTTGCTGATGTCAGCATTTCTCGTGTTTCCTCAGGTGTTGCAGCAAGCCGGGTTTGAGGCCGCAGAACACTATCAAATTTATTTTTGGTTATTGCTAGCCACCTTTGTATTGATGGGTCCTTTTATGTGGCTTGCTGAAAAACAGGGGTTTGGCAGATATTTGATGCTCGTCATGATTGCTGCATTTGCACTGTCGCAGGTAATGCTAGCAAATGTCATCACCGCGCTGCTCGTCATTACCGTGATGGGGCTGTTTTTTATGGCCTTTAACCTGCTGGAAGTCATACTGCCGGCATTCGTGAGTCGTATCGTTCATGCAGGAGAGCGGGGAACGGCCATGGGTGTTTATTCAAGTTGCCAGTTTCTCGGCGCTTTTATGGGCGGGCTCGTGGGCGGGTTGCTACTCGAAATGTGGGACATATCGGTATTGGTTTACGTCAATGCCGCTTGCTGTGTACTCTGGTTTATCACCGCGCTTCGGTTAAATGGATTTGAGCATTTCGCGAGCGTGACCTTCGAGATTGAAGCGGAAGACGATCGCCCTGCGGACGAAGTCGTAAAAGCGTTACTATCTCTCTCGGGCGTTGTTGAGGTGGCGCTCGCTGAAGGAGAAAGAGTGGCTTATCTGAAAGTAGATAGTGCCATCTGGGATGAAGATTCGCTATGCACGGTGTGATGTTTATGCGGTAATACCCCATAGCTTGGAAGAACCGTCGTTAGGCGCTTTTTAAAGGGCCAATTACAAGAACAGATCAGTCAGGAGAATAAAATGGCACGAGGAATTAATAAAGTTATCCTGGTAGGAAACCTTGGGAATGACCCCGAGACGCGATTCATGCCCAACGGTAATCCGGTGACCAATATCAGCATTGCGACATCGGAGAGTTGGAAAGACAAGCAGTCAGGCCAACAGCAGGAAAGAACAGAGTGGCACCGAATTGTATTTTTTAATCGTTTGGCGGAAATTGCAGGTGAGTACCTAAAGAAGGGTTCCAAAGTCTATATTGAAGGGGCGCTTCGCACACGACAATGGGACAAGGAAGGCCAAAAACACTATTCAACTGAAATCATCGCCAATGAGATGCAAATGCTGGATGGTCGTAATGACGGTGGCATGGGTGGTGGATTCAATCAGAATAACCAGCCGCCGAATGCTGGTGGAGGAAGCTCGGAATTTGGCTCAGGAGGTGGACAGGGTAACGGCTCTCAGGGTGGTAGTCAGGACTTTTCAGCACCGCCACCGGAAGCCTTTGATGATGACATTCCATTTTAGCGGGGCCAGGAGCAGCTGAAGTGAGTGATGCACAAAAAAGTAACGAACAGATTATCCGTGAATTTGTCGCGGCATGGTCAAATCTTGATGCCGATGAACTGGTGAGCTATTTCACTGAGGATGGCATTTACTTCAACATTCCGGCGAAACCAGTTCAAGGCACTGAAAGTCTTCGCCAGTTTATCGGTGGTTTTATCGCTAGCTGGACGAAAACAGAGTGGGACGTGATTAGTCTGGTAGCCCAGGGTGATCTGGTGATGGTCGAGAGGTTGGACCGTACCGATGTCGGAGATAAACACGTCGATTTGCCGTGTTTTGGCGTTTTCGAAATGCAGAACGGTCTAATCAAAGAGTGGCGTGATTATTTTGATATGAACACGTTCGTCAGCGCTATCTCTTGACGTGACAAACTTAGGCAAAGATCAGGATAATCAGCAGACCACCTAGCGCCATGCGATAAATGACGAAGGGCAAGAAACCTAAACGATTGATGTAGTCAAGAAAGAGGTGAATGCATAGGTACGCGCTGATACCTGAAAAAAGCCAGCCAAGTCCCAACGTGTGCCAAGCAATTTGTGTGTCTCCGGTGAGAAGGTCAACGGTCTTCAAGAGACTTGCCCCAGCGATAGCCGGAATCGAAAGTAAAAACGAAATTCGCGAGACAGCTTCTCGACCGTAGCCGCACAACAACCCCATTGTCATTGTCGCACCTGACCTTGATGTCCCAGGTATCAGCGCAAAACACTGTGCGAGGCCAATATACACCGCATGTTTTAGCGTAAGCGATTCCGCGTCGCCGCATGCGTCACTTTTATTCTTCTGTTGATGACGATCAGCATACCAGAGCGCCAGTCCGAAAATGATTGTTGTCGCGGCGATCACTTCAATGCTTCGAAGTTCTCCTTCGACTAAATCCTTAAGCAACAAACCGGCCGGTATTATCGGCAGGCTGGCGACGATCAGGTTCAGTGCGAAGCGACTTTTTGACGTGTGCTCGAATGACAAGGCGGCTTTAACGCTAGCCTGAGTTAAATCGATCAGATCCTTTCTAAAGTAAATTAGCACAGCGCTCAAAGAGCCGAGGTGGACAGCGACGTCAAAAGCCAACCCCTGGTCTGTCCAGCCAAGAATTTGTGAGGGGAGAATAAGATGGGCCGAACTTGATATGGGTAGAAATTCGGTGACGCCCTGTATGATCGAAAGCAAAAACGTTTGAAGGAAGTCCACAGCCACTCACTACCCGGGAAAAACGGGAGTTTAACGGGACGATTTGTTTTAAACAATATTCCTGCAGTCAATCTGGAAGTTAGTGTTGTAGAATAGGCCATGGCTGAGATTCCCCTATTTCCATTACCCGTTGTCCTCTTTCCCGGTGGTCGGTTGTCGCTTCAGATTGTTGAGACACGATACTTGGATATGGTGAAGCAATGTATGAAAGACGACGTTGGCTTCGGCATCATTATGATCCGGGAAGGAAACCAGTTACTCAAGAACGCGGAAGAACAATTACCCAGCGTTGCCCACTCCGGCACTTATGCCACCATCGTCGATTTCGATCAGCGAGATAACGGTTTGCTGGGTATTATCGTCGAAGGGCAGGCTAGGTTCGCTGTTCGCGACCAGTATGAAACGAGTGAACGTCTGATGATGGCTGATGTTGAATTTTTAGTCACTGAAAGCAAAGAGACGGTACCCGTTGAAAAGTCTCATTTGAGCGAAATTCTTGCCTCTTTGCTGGAACATGAGGCTGTTGAAGCGCTCAGGTTAAATGTCGACCTGGATGATGCATCGGAGGTGGGTGGGCGACTCACAGAACTATTGCCGATACCCAACGACTTGAAGCAGCGCTTGTTAGAAATGAGGAATCCGATAGCGCGTCTGGAAGATTTAGATAAACTGATTGTTAAGATGCAGGATCAACTGCAATAAGCGCTTGGTTTAAACCGAGTGACACACACGATAGTTCACACCCTCATTCCATTTTCGTTTTGTCAGCGGGTTACTGGTTGCCAGATGTGCTGCATCGAAATCGATGAAGCGGTACCAGAGGTTTTCATCTCGGCCAACTGGAATGCCCAGTCGTGGGCATTGGATGTATCGAGCAATTTGATAACCAGACTCGCCAAGATAAAAACGGCGTTTGTCCAGCGTCTGCTGGTCCCAGTCAACGACCTTGAGGTCTAGAGATTTGCATAGCAGCGTCTGCCCATTACACAGCCTGTCGATAGCCCTTGGTGCTTTATTTTCTGACCCAGTGGTCTTTGAAATTGAGTTTCCCGGATTGAGGGACCGCATCACCTCTAATTGGCGCTTCCCCGATATTGAGTCGAAGTGTGGATAGGCGGCTTTAACCAGCACCGCATTGCCTTCTCCCTGTGCGGAAAAATTAAGTGAATCACTGCCTCGGGCGTAGTACATATAAATTGTGCCGGGTGTCATGAACATCGCTTTGCGTTTAGCCGTGTAGCCGAGCGATGAGTGGCTGGCTTTCTCATCTCGGTAATAGGCTTCTGTTTCGATTATCCGTGCCGAGAGCCACAAGGTTTTACCCTGCCATTGCACTTTCCGGCGCAAAACTTTACCTAACAGGGCGATAGCTAATGCCTGCGGCTCCTGATGGAAGAATTCAGGTGTAATTAAACGGTTCATGGCGCTGTTCGGGAAGGTGCGTGTAAAAGTAACAAAAAATAAGCTGTATTGTGGGTATAATGCCGATTTTTAGCCATGGAGATAAATGGTTTCCATGCGTAGCTACGTTGGTTTAAGTAATGGAAGAGACAATTAAGCACATCATGCTTGAGATGGGAGTGGCTGCCAAGTCCGCCGCCGTCGAGATGAACAAGGCAAGTACAGAGCAGAAAAATCTGGCGCTGAAGGCTATTGCGGGTGAAATTTTGGCTCGACGTTCAGATCTGATGCTTGAGAATGAGAAGGATCTTGACGCCGCACGCGCAAATGGCATTTCCGACGCGTTGCTAGATCGATTGACCTTTACCGAAGCCAGATTCAATAGCATGGTGGAAGGGCTAGAGCAGGTAGCAACCCTAAATGATCCGGTGGGTGAAATTACCGACATGTCGTATCGCCCCACAGGCATTCAGGTTGGCAAAATGCGGGTACCTCTAGGCGTGATAGGTATCATTTATGAGTCACGGCCAAACGTGACAATTGATGCTGCTAGTCTTTGCCTTAAATCCGGTAACGCAACGATCTTGCGTGGTGGGTCTGAGTGTATTCATTCGAATCGCGGATTGGCGGAATGTATTCAAGCCGGTTTGTCTGCAGCCGGTTTGCCGAAAGCAGCCGTGCAGGTTGTCGCAACAACAGATCGTACCGCGGTGGGTGAGTTAATCACACTGGATCAGTACGTGGACGTTATTGTTCCTCGTGGCGGCAAAAGTTTGATTGAGCGCATCACAAAAGAGGCAACGATACCTGTCATCAAACATTTGGATGGGGTCTGTCACGTATATGTTGATGCCGATGCTGATAAGGCGATGGCGATAGAGATTGCCTTTAATGCTAAATGCAATCGATATGCTGTCTGTAACGCAATGGAAACACTGTTAGTAGACCGAGGCGTTGCCAGAGA
The DNA here is from genome assembly GCA_913050215.1 of uncultured Gammaproteobacteria bacterium. Lineage (GTDB taxonomy): Bacteria > Pseudomonadota > Gammaproteobacteria > Pseudomonadales > Azotimanducaceae > UBA4582. The sequence continues at coordinate 24,007 of CAJXBG010000015.1, read as the reverse complement.
TATACTGCCTGAACTCGCTGGTAAATATGTGAAGGAAGGCGTTGAACTGCGGGGTTGCGATGAAACCCGAAGTGTCTTGTCGAACGTGTGCGATGTCACTTCGGCGACTGAAGATGACTGGCACGAGGAATATATTGCGCCTATTCTAGCGATTAAAGTTGTAGAAGGACTGGATGAATCCATCGCCCACATCAACACCTATGGCTCAAAACACAGTGACACCATTGTTACCGAGAATTATACGAAGGGGCGAAGATTTCTCAGAGAAGTTGATTCAAGCTCAGTGCTGATCAATGCTTCGCCGAGATTGGCAGACGGTTTTGAATTTGGCCTGGGAGCAGAGATTGGCATCTCGACTGACAAGTTGCATGCCCGCGGCCCTGTTGGTCTGGAAGGTTTGACCTCCCAGAAGTACATTGTGCTTGGCGATGGTCAGATCAGGCAGTGATCTATTGTTGCTCCCATCGTCATTCGCTGGTCTCGAGCCCTCGGATATGAGTGCGCTAGTATGAGTCTGGCCTTAATGGGAGGGACATTTGACCCTGTTCATGTCGGCCACCTGCGTTCTGCTGAGGAGGTGGCCTCCTTGCTTGATTTCAGAACGATTAGGTTGATACCTTCGTATATTCCGCCGCACAGGCGCTTGCCGGGCACGAGTGCGCTGCAACGTCTGAAAATGCTTAAACTGGCAATTCAAGACAATGCGCAGCTTGAGGTTGACGACAGGGAAGTTCGCAGAGAAGGTCGGTCTTATTCAGTCGATACGCTTGCTGAGATAAGACAAGAAATTGGTGATGTCGAACCGCTCTGTTTTGTCCTTGGCATAGATGCTTTCCGTTTGGTCGAGGAATGGCACCGTTGGCGGGAGCTGACCGACTATGCTCACTTGATTGTAATGAGTCGACCGGAGATGAATGAGCACCCAAGAGATCAAGCCATGTCTGAAGAACTCAACGCTTGGATTGAGTCAAGGGAGGGAGAACTTCAGGACGTATCTTTAACACCGGCAGGCAGTGTTTGTTTTATTGAGCTTACGCAATTGGCAGTTTCATCGACCAGTATCAGAGAAATGGTTCTGGCCCGTCAGTCAACGCGCTATTTGTTGCCAGAGAGTGTCAGGAACTTCATTGACGAAAACGGTTTGTATCGTTGAATCAAATTACCAACCCGATCATCGGTTTTGGGTCAGGTAAAAAAATAAATTTAACCGAAAGCTGAAGAAGTGAAATTGATGGTTGAGAATAGTAAAAAGAGTGAACCGGTTGATCTGAAAGAACTCGTGTTGGAGTCTCTGGATGATATCAAGGCTGTTGATGTTGTGTGCATTGACGTGAGGGACAAAACGGAACTCACTGATTACATGATTGTGGTGAGCGGAACATCAAATCGCCACGTAAAGTCGATTGCGAATAACGTGGTTGTTGATGCCAAGGCGGCAGGTTTTATGCCGCTGGGTATAGAAGGTTTGGATGAGGGTGAATGGGTGCTGCTCGATTTAACCGACGTGGTTATCCATATGATGTTGCCCTCGGCCCGGGAGTTCTATGATATTGAACGCCTGTGGAGTATGAGTGTCCAAGCCAGAGAGTCAGGGTCGACTCACACAGATGCAGATTGAATTGATCGCTGCGGGTACCCGGGAACCCACTTGGGTCACTGAGGGATATAAAGAGTACCAGAAGCGATTGCCGAAAGAATGGCAGTTGGTTTTGTCCGAAATACCCGTAGCTCATAGAGGTAAGTCTCAGTCGGTCGAAAAACTGAAAGAAGAAGAAGGTAAAAAAATGCTCGAGCGGATTAAAAGTGGCGGTATTGTTATCGCGATGGATAGCCGGGGAAGCGATTGGACCACTGAGAAACTGGCCGTTCGATTTACTGACTGGCTGCAAAATGCCAATCAGGTTCAGCTTATGGTGGGTGGTCCCGATGGCCTTAGCAAAGGCTGCTTGCAACGCGCTGATCTAACCTGGAGTTTGTCGCGTCTGACTTTCCCTCACTTTATGGTGAGGTTGCTACTAGCAGAGCAAATTTATCGCGCATGGTCTGTTATTAATCATCATCCCTATCACAAGTAATCAGGTGCATAAGTAACTGAATGGCAGAGCCTCTAGCGCTAAAAGATCACACCGGAGAAAGTCGAATATTTTTTGACCGGGTGACCCTTGGCTTTGGTTTCCTGATATTGCTCACGTTGTTCCTTGTCGCGCGGATGTTTTACTTGCAAGTTTTACAACATGATTTGTTTGCAACCTTGTCTGATCGAAACCGGATTCAGGTGCAATCTCTGCCGCCGATTCGTGGCCTAATCTATGATCGCAATGGTGAATTGATCGCAGACAACATGCCGACTTTTCAGCTGACCTTAACGAAAGAAAGGGTCGAGAATTTGGATGCGACGCTGGCAAAGCTTGACGAGCTGGTTGGACTGAGCGAAGAAGAGATTGAAAGTTTCAAAAAACGCATGTCCCGTCGGCAGCGCCCGTTTGAGTCAGTACCAGTATTATATCGACTGACACCTGAGGAGATCGCCCGGGTCAGTGTCAACAATTACGCGCTTCCCGGTGTTGAGATTGAAGCGCGACTGGTCAGGCACTACCCCAATGGTGAGTTGATGGCTCATGCATTGGGCTCGGTTCGTCGTATCAACGAAGAAGATGCCAAGACGCTAGATAGCGTTGCATACTCCGGTACGGACCACCTTGGAAAGCTGGGGGTCGAAAAGTTCTACGAGAAGAAGCTGCTTGGCACGGTGGGATATCAACAGGTCGAAACCGATGCTCGCGGTAGAGTGATGAAGGTACTTGACTCTGTGCCACCCCGCCCGGGGCAAGACCTGACTTTACATGTGGATGTCGGCTTACAAAAAGCGGCGAGTGAGGCACTTGGTGACCGCAGAGGCACGGTCGTCGCGCTTGATCCTGCCACAGGTGGGATCCTTGCCCTCGTATCAAAACCGTCTTACGACCCCAACCTTTTCGTGACGGGCATTGATTACCAGAGCTATGCAGAGCTGAGAGATTCTGGGGATGTCCCCCTGTTCAATCGTGCATTGCAGGGGCAGTATGAACCTGGCTCCACCTTAAAACCGTTTATTGCCTTAACAGGGTTGATGACGGGGACTACAACGCCGGAATTCACTATCCACGATGACCCCGGATGGTTCAAGTTGCCGAATAATTCAAGGTTGTATCGCGACTGGAACTGGAAAAAAGATGGTCGTGGTGGGCACGGGGACGTGAACTTGCAGAAAGCGATTTACCGCTCATGTAATGTTTATTTCTTTGATCTTGCGGTAAAACTGGGTATCGATCGTATTCATGAGAATCTTGCGCTGTTCGGTTTCGGATTGAACACGGCGATTGACCTGCCGGAGGCGCGCAGCGGGCTGCTGCCCTCTCGAGATTGGAAGCGGGCAACCCGTGGATTGCCCTGGTATCCCGGAGATACTGTTAATATCGGTATCGGGCAGGGAGATATGCTGGTGACTCCGTTGCAATTGGCAACCGCGGTCGCGACGTTGGCCAATCGTGGCAAAACAGTCGTCCCACGAATGTTGAAAAGCGGCGTAGAGCTTCCGGAACAAGCCAAGGCAAAACAACTTGATGATGTAGAGCAGGTACCGGAACAGTTTTGGGATTTGATTTTTGAGTCAATGGGCATGGTGGTGCACCGAGGCAACATGGGGTTTGGAGAAAATGGCACAGCCTGGGCATACATTGGGCGGAACATTGCGTATCAGATGGCGGGTAAATCGGGTACGGCCCAAGTCGTGGGTATTCCTCAGGGTGAAGAATACGACGAGGAAGAGCTAGCTGAACGACACCGTAAACATGCTTGGTTTGTTGCATTTGCCCCGATTGAGGATCCAAAAATAGCGCTAGCGGTATTAGTTGAGAATGGTGGTGGCGGCAGCGCAGTGGCGTCGCCTGTTGCGAGAAAAATTCTGGACTACTATCTGCTTGAAAGTCGATACAAGGTAGCACAATTGGATGACTGATAGATGAGCCAAGATTTTGTACGCCGAATGCCCAGCGCAGGGTTTGGTCAAACCCGCACCGTTGGGTTAGGTGAAAAATTTCATTTGGATATTCCAATAATTCTGCTGCTGGTAATGATTTGCGCTTACGGGTTATTGATTTTGTACTCTGCCGTTGGGCAGCAGACAGCGCCTGTTGTAAATCAGTTAATAAAAATTGGGGTAGCCTTTGGCTTGATGATTGTCATGGCGCAAATCTCCCCGATTTTTTATTTGAGAATAGCCCCTTGGTTATTCGTGATGGGCATTGTATTGCTCATTGCAGTCTTGTTTGTCGGGACGACGGTAAATGGTTCTCAGCGATGGCTAAGAATTCCGGGCGTGCTGAATTTTCAACCCTCTGAGTTGATGAAGCTGGTGATACCGATGATGCTCGCAAGCTACTTTCATGATCGTCACCTGCCACCCCTGCGCAGACATGTGTTTTGGGCATGTGTGATGATTTTTATCCCGGTGTTACTTATTGCTCGCCAACCAGATCTGGGTACATCTTTGCTTATTGGCGCATCTGGACTCCTCGTACTTTTGCTCGCGGGTATCTCTTGGCGCTACGTGTTCAGTGCCGTCCTCGCGGGCCTGATGGCGGCACCGGCGCTGTGGTACGTCATGCTCGATTACCAGCGGACCCGCGTCATGATTTTGCTTGACCCAGAGAGAGACCCATTGGGTGCGGGGTGGAATATTATTCAATCCAAGACAGCAATAGGTTCCGGCGGGCTATTTGGCAAAGGGTTGTTTCAGGGAACCCAGTCCCACCTCGACTTCTTGCCCGAAAGTCAAACCGACTTTATTGTTGCCGTATTGGCAGAAGAGCTCGGTTTGGTTGGTGTGACATTGTTATTGATTCTTTATATTTTGTTGGTAGGGCGTGGAGTCGTTATTGCGATTCAAGCGCAGGATACCTTTGGACGCTTGTTGGTGGGGACGATTACGTTTACGTTTTTTGTCTATGTCTTCGTCAATATCGGTATGGTGAGTGGCATTCTACCTGTTGTTGGCGTGCCTTTGCCGCTTGTGAGTCATGGCGGCACAGCGATCCTGACACTGTTTGCGGGCTTCGGCATCATTATGTCGGTGCACACGCATCGACGAATTACATTATAGGACTAGCGCCTCTTAGTGCGTGATCATGGAAATGCGTTTTATGAAAGAAAGAAAGGGTGCAGTCAGTAAGCTAGTCGTTTTTTTGTTGCTAGTGAATATCAGCATAGTCAAAGAGGGGTTAGCTAACACCTCACAGAATCCATTGCCTTACGGTGATAGTCGTCGAGCCGATGTGCAGGACTTCATCTCTGAGATGGTGACTAACGAGGGATTTAAGCGAGAAACGCTTGAGCAAGTGTTCAGCCAAGCGATCTATAAACAGAAAATCGTAGATGCGATATCTAGGCCAGCCGAGCGCACGCTAAATTGGCGAGAGTATCAGGACATTTTTCTCACCGAACGTCGTACTCGGGAAGGTAAAGCGTTTATGCAGAAGCATAAGACAACCCTTGCTCGAGCCTACAGCAAATATGGCGTTCCGCCAGAAGTGGTGGCTGCCATTATCGGTGTCGAAACGATGTACGGCACTATTACCGGAAGCTACCGAGTCATTGATTCTCTCTCGACGTTGGCTTTCGACTACCCGCCCCGAGGAAAATTTTTCCGTTCAGAATTGAAACAGTTTTTCCTGCTGGCCAGAGAAGAAGGCCAAAACCCGCTGGAGCCAAAAGGGTCCTATGCGGGTGCGATGGGTTACGGGCAGTTTATTTCCAGTAGTTACCGCGCCTACGCAGTGGACTTTGATGACGACGGCATCAGGGATATTTGGCACAACCCTGTGGATGCTATCGGTAGCGTCGCAAACTATCTGTCGAGGCATGGTTGGCGAAAACAGGATGCGGTCACTCAGAGAGTTAGAGTTGATGAACCCAATGAATCTTTAGAAAATATGTTTAATGTAAAGCTGCAGGTTTCGAGCTCTGTGGGGCAGTTGACTAATATGGGGGTAAGACTCTCAAGTTCATTGGACCCGGAAGTCATGGTTTCTCCTATGAGGCTGTTAGGAAAGCAGGGGTATGAGTACTGGCTCGGGTTGCATAACTTTTATGTCATTACGCGATATAACCACAGCAAGTTATACGCAATGGCAGTCCACCAGTTAAGTATCAGATTGAAGGCAAACGCCGAGGTGTGAAGCTATTGTTTGATCCATCTGGTCGTCAAGATGCGATAAAAGCTCGCACGGTTTTGATGGTGCTTGTGCAATTGCTCGTAGCGGGTTGCCAGACGCAGCTTGATTCCGAGGCAGCGGACCCGAGAAGTGATTCTCAAAGTCAGATCCAGTCGAGAACCAACCCTCCCGCAATGGTTAATCCAGGGAAATTTACCGCAGGTAACCGAACGCCCTATGAGGTCTGGGATAAAACCTACCACGTGCTACCTTCAAGTCTAGGTTATGTCGAGATTGGTATCGCTTCTTGGTACGGTAAAAAATTCCATGGTCGTAAAACCTCAAATGGCGAAACTTACGATATGTACCAACTTTCTGCGGCCCATAAAGCCTTGCCGTTGCCGACCTGGGTAAGGGTCACGAATCTGGACAGTGGTAAAAAGGTAGTATTGAGGGTCAACGATAGAGGGCCGTTCCATGATGATAGACTCATTGATTTGTCTTGGAAAACGGCACTTGAGCTTGGTTTCGAAAACAAAGGTACCGCACCAGTCGTCGTTGAAGCGCTGGACCATAGGAATTATCCAGCGCGCGCCAATACAGCACGTTTAGGCGACCAGTACTATCTCCAGCTCGGCGCTTTCTCTCAGCCAACGGGTGCAAAATCGCTGCAACAAAAGATTGATCGCTTGCTAAGTCACCATCAACTGGAAACCAGCACCCGGATATTGCAGAGCGAAGTAGATACCTTAATGCTGCACAAAGTCTGGCTCGGTCCGATAGCGAACGAAGGGATACGTGACGAAATTGCTTCGCTGGTTGAAAGTTCAGATCTTGGAAAACCTCTCAAGGTAGATATCGAGGGAGAATCAACAACACCGATGCGCGATCGAAACTAAAATTCGCGCAATTAGGCGAAGCACAGGATAAAATCTCTGTTATCTGAATCAGGCGAAATCATCATGCCAAAATATGCAATACACCTCTTCATGCCGGCGACAGCGTTACTTTTGTCCGCCATATTGATTGCTATGCCTTCAACAGGCGCCGCCGCAGGGTCGCCTGCCGCACCTATCATACCTGCGCCACCGCAACTGGCCGCGGAGGGATATTTGTTGCTTGATGCTGACACCGGGCGTGTGCTGGTTGAACACAACAGCAAACAGCGTTTACCGCCGGCGAGCCTGACTAAGATTATGACTAGCTATGTTGCTGCGGAGGAGATTGAACGTGGCACCTTAACGGAGACTGAAGCAGTAGATGTCAGTGTTAAAGCCTGGAGGATGGAAGGTTCGCGAATGTTTATTCAGGAGGGTACGAAGGTCAGTGTAGACCAATTGTTGAAAGGCATTATTATCCAGTCAGGTAATGATGCCAGCGTCGCGATGGCTGAACATATCGCGGGCGGAGAAGATGCTTTTGCAGATGTGATGAATCAGCACGCTATGCGGCTGGGAATGTCAGATACGAACTTTATGAATGCAACGGGACTACCCGATGAGGATCACTACACCACGGCATCAGATCTGGCTAAGCTGACGATCGCACTAATTAACAGGCATCCGGAACACTACAAACTCTACTCAGAAAAATCGTTTCGCTACAATGAAATTAATCAAAGTAATCGTAACAAGTTGCTCTGGGCTGACAGGTCCGTCGATGGCGTGAAAACAGGGCACACGGAAGCTGCTGGCTATTGTCTGGTGGCATCCGCTGTCAGGAATAATATGCGTTTGATTTCCGTCGTGATGGGTACCAAATCCGAAAAGGCGAGGGCAACCGAAAGTCAAAAGCTACTCAGTTATGGCTTTCGATATTTTGAAACGGTGCGTTTGTACGACGCTCGAGAAATATTGAATACGGTGCGATTATGGAATGCTGAAGTATCTAGTGTGAGTATGGGTCTAGGTGAAGCGGTTGTTATAACATTACCTCGTGGGTCAAAAGGGTCCCTGAGTGCTGCCATGGATGTAGAGAGTGTGATTCTCGGCCCTATCAGTGCTGGGCAGGCGCTGGGTCAGCTCACCGTTAGCATGGGTGATAATGTGGTCTATGAAGGGCCGCTGATTGCGCTGGCAGATATACCTGAAGCCGGGTTTTTCAAGCGCATGTGGCACTCGCTGTCGTTGTTCGCTCTGCAGCTCTTCGGCGGTGACCCGCTGAAAATACCCTAGCGTTAACAGAATAAATGTGAGAAATACCTATGAATAGCACTAACGAGGGACAAAGCGACGCGCCCCCGAAAATAGAGTTCCCTTGTGATTATCCGATCAAAGTGATTTGTGATGCTTCGCCTGACTTGGTCGAGAAGGTACTCGAGATTTTGCTCAAATACGATACAACCCTGACCACGGCGAAAGTCGAAGAGAAGCCCAGTAAACAAGGTAAGTACTGTTCGGTTCGGGTTGCTTTCTATGCTTCAGGTGAGCCTCAACTCAAAAGTATGTTCGAAGAACTGAAAACCCATGCCTGGGTTCGAATGGTGTTATAGCCAAAACCTCAAAAAGGCTTGCCCTAGTGACTCGCAGACTGATCGTCAGAAATTTTCTGAACAAACCCATGGATTACGAGCATACCTGGCATAAGATGCGAGCCTTTACGCTCGAACGGTCTGCTGGTGTGAGTGATGAGCTATGGTTGGTACAGCATCCGCCGGTCTTTACCCTTGGGCAAGCGGGAAAAGAAGAGCATCTGCTGCTACCGGGTGAAATTCCAGTCGTTCGAACCGACCGTGGCGGGCAGGTGACCTACCATGGCCCAGGACAACTTGTCGCTTATACCCTGTTTGACATTAAGCGACTGGGCGTGGGAGTGCGTCAGCTTGTGACGACGATCGAGCAGTCGATTGTTCAGTTGCTCACCAGCTACGGTGTTGATGCGCAACCGGATAGGAAGGCGCCCGGCGTATATGTTGCAGGCAAAAAAATTGCTGCGCTGGGATTGCGGGTCCGAAAAGGCTGCGCTTACCACGGGTTGAGTCTGAACGTAGAAATGGATTTGGATGTTTTTTCGCTGATCAACCCATGTGGATACGCGGGTCTTGAGGTAACACAGACGAAAGATCAGGGCATAGATGCCACCATGCCGGAACTGGCAATTGAATTGACGGAACATATTACCGACTTATTCGGTTATGATGCCGCCGAACTGAATTAAATCAACGTTTTGAATAAGTATTATGGCTAGAGATATACGAAATAAACTGGTTGAAGGTGAAAAGCATCGGGGAGCAGATAAAGTCCGCCGAATTCCCGTCAAGGTGATTCCCAGCGACACAGTGTTGCGTAAACCGGATTGGATTAGAGTCCGCATACCCGCAAGTTCTGAGGTGGGACGTATCAAAAACATACTCAGAACACGAAAGCTCGCCAGTGTCTGCGAAGAGGCGAGTTGTCCGAATATTTCGGAGTGTTTTTCTCACGGCACCGCCACTTTCATGATTATGGGAGAGATTTGCACACGCCGCTGTCCTTTTTGTGATGTGGCGCACGGTAAACCGCTTGCACTCGATAAGGACGAGCCAAGACAACTGGCTGAAGCCGTCGCTGAAATGAAGCTTAAATATGTTGTGGTGACATCAGTCGATCGGGATGATCTTAAAGACAGTGGAGCCGGTCATTTTGCAGATTGTATCTCAGAGTTAAGAGCTCACAATCCAAATACCCGAGTGGAAGTCTTGGTGCCTGATTTTAGAGGGCGAATGGAAATAGCGCTGGAAATACTCTCAAATTGTCCGCCAGATGTTTTCAATCATAATTTGGAAACTGTACCCAGGCTTTATAAAAAAGCCCGCCCCGGTGCAGACTACCAGTGGTCCTTAGCGCTTTTGAAACAATACAAACAGTTAAATCCCACTGTGCTGACAAAATCGGGGTTGATGCTGGGTCTGGGTGAGACACTGGATGAAGTGCGAGAAGTGATGCGAGATATGCGCGCCCACGATGTCGACATGGTAACGCTTGGGCAATACCTGCAGCCAAGTAGAGACCACCTAGCACTGGAAAGGTATGTACATCCTGACGAGTTTGCTGAGCTGGCCCGGGACGCGAAGGCATTGGGATTTTCCCATGTTGCCAGCGGCCCCCTTGTGCGCTCGTCTTACCATGCTGATCTTCAGGCAAAGGGTGAATTTGGCTAGCGCTTGCCAAGTATTTCAATGATAGGTGTCAAGCCTGTTTCGTAATTCCGCCAGAACTCAACGGACTTGTTATACATCGGCTGTCTAACCTGAGTCGCACTTAAAGTGAGCACTTGTCGTTTGGTTTCATGGAAATCAAGACAGTCCGCGTGCCAATCGAGTCCGCTGGCCTCGATTAGTTTTTTCGATTCCTCTTCCTGATTTTTGACGAGTGCCTCGTAGCTAAGCTCATACATAAAGCCAGGCATCGTTTTTTGCCAGTAACGCATCAGGTCCTGATAACGTGCATAATATCTGGCGAGTTCTGCGAGGTCGTAGCTGTAGTTATGTCCTTGGGCTGCGAAAAAGTTTTTGTAGATCGATAGACACGTATCCAATGGGTTGCGTTGGCAGTGGATAACGGTTGCGTCTGGAAAAGCCATCTTAATCAAACCAACGTGGAAGAAATTCATTGGCAATTTGTCCGTAATAACACGACTTTCATGAGTGTTTTTGCCAAGTTGGGTGAGATAGTTGTCTGCAATACGACTGATCGATGCGGCCGTTGCGTGCTCAAGGTCCGCCGTGTAGTCAATACCATTTGGGGTCTTCAGTTCTCCTGAGATGCTTTGAGACAAATAGCTCACTTCACCTGCGGCGTGAACTTCCGGGTGGCTTGCTAAAATTTGTTCGACGAGGGTTGTGCCGGAACGTGGCATGCCAAGAATAAAGACAGGCCTGATCTTATTGTTCTCACGCTTTTGAATCGGGCTACCGGATTGAACACTTGCTGGCGTAATGGTTTGTTTGAGATTGGTAAAAAACGTTAATTCTTCCTCTTCGTCATAATAAATAGCTTTGCGGCGCAAGGTATTTGCGAGTCGATAGTAAGCGAAGGCTTTGTCGTACTGTTTAGCGCCTTCCAGCGATTTCCCAAGCGCGAAAGCGAGGTGCATTTTTTGTTCAGGTGGTAGATCCCTCTGCGCGAAGGCTTCTTGGAGCGCGTTCAAACCGAGGTTGGATTCTGAAGCGGCATTTTCAAGACTGGCGATTAATCCGTGTGCCTTGCCGTAGACAGGATTGAGTTCAATTGCTCGGCTCGCATCTTCTCTTGAAGCGGTGAGATCCCCATTGTCCATATGCGCCACTGCGCGGTTGTAATAGGCCTCATCGAATGCCGGGTCGAGTTCAATGGCTTGGTTGTAGTGGCTAAACGCTTGGGACAGATCTCCTGTGTGACGCAGCACATTGGCGAGGTTTGTATGCACCTGGGGTGAGTTGTTGTTGCGCTTCAGAATCTCTTGATAACAGGCGATAGCCTCTTCCTGCCGACCTGTTTCCGGCAGTATATTGGCCATTGTCAGTTGTATGGCGATATTGCCTGGTAGCAGTCGGTTAGCCTCAGTAATGCTGTTTAGCGCCTTCCCCGGTCTTCCCAGTTGAAGCCAGGCATTAGCCAAATTTCGGTGAACCTCCGGTAGCTCCCTGCTTTGCTCGCGCCCAATAGCGATTGCTCGCTGGTAGTTTACTGCCGCAGACTGGAAGTTTGATAGTTGTGCGTAGGCATTCCCCAGATTTGCTCGAATCTCGGGATTAGGCGAGGTAGCCGCGTCCGTTAACTCCAGCGTCTTTTCAAGGCTCTCGGCCGCATCCTTAAAACGGCCCTTTGCCTGATATGCGTTGGCCAGATTGCTGTAGGCGTCAGCATAATCGGGAGCCTGCACAATCGACTGGCTGATTAACTCGATAGCCTGATCGGCATTGTTGGTCTGTAGTGCAATCACGCCGAGATAATGCAGTGCGACAGCATGTTTGGGCGCTTTTACAAGCACTGCTCTGTATTGTTTTTCAGCCTGCACCAAATTACCGCGACTATGCTGGTTAAGCGCATCGTTGATTGCGGCTTCCAGAGAGGCAGCGGCAGTCTGTGAATCATCAGTCGGTAAGGTCATCGAGCTTGCCAATTCATATTGGGTCTTGTTTTTAGTGCCCGCATGCTGAACAAGCGGGGTTCTTGGGCAACTTGAGTTTGCGCCAGTCCATGGACTTCATATCGGCAATTAACAAATGCCCTGCGAGCGTCTCGCCTGTGCCCACAATGATTTTGATAGCCTCCATGGCCTGAATTGAACCAATGATACCAACAACCGGAGCAGCAACACCGTTTTCGGCACAGTTAAGTTGTTGGTCGCTGGCATTTTGATACAGGCATTGATAGCAGGCGCAATCGACGATCGCCGGATCGTAGACCATGACTTGACCCTCAAGCCTGATGGCTGCACCGGACACCAGCGGTGTCCTGCTGTTTACACATGTCTGGTTGATCATAAACCGAGTCTCAAAATTGTCAGTGCAATCGAGCACGATGGTTACGTGGTCATCCGCCGCGTGATGAGACTCGGCTATCAGGCTAGCAAATTCTGTCGAGGAAACTCTGCTGGGTATTGCGCGTACCGAAACCGTGGGATTAAGTTGTTCAATCGTATTTGCTAGCGACGTGGTCTTGTTTACACCGATGTCATCAACGCCATGGGCAATCTGCCGCTGGAGATTGGAAAGATCGACATCGTCGTCGTCAATAATGATGAGATTGCCAATACCAGCAGAGGCAAGATACAACCCGACAGGGCAACCTAGCCCGCCGGCGCCAACGATGATCGCGGTTGCCCGGAGTAATTTTTCCTGCCCTTCAATTTCAATTTCCGGCAGCATGATTTGTCGGCTATATCTGAGTAACTCGTCGTTGTTCATTTACTCATTTTCCATTTTTGAGCCTTGTTGAGCTTGCAGACAGCGATCAGGCGCCCAGCGAGTCAATACGGCTCGTGGAATGTGGTTGTAGTCTGCTAATAGTGCTATTTCAGTGTAACCCTCTTTTTCAAGCAACTCGGCAACCTGTGCCTGTTGATCATACCCATGCTCGAGCAGTAATCGACCGCCAGGTTTCAGGCAGTGGGTAGATTGCCTGATAATTGCTTTTAGATCAGCCATGCCGTTATCAGAGGCGGTCAGTGCTGATGTAGGTTCATGTTGAAGAGCCTGCAAGTGGCTGTCATTGTGCTGAATGTAAGGCGGGTTCGATATGATCAGATCAAATTCCTCCGGACCAAAATTATTCAGCCAATGGCTCTGTAGAAATTGTATCTTTCCTGCTGACCAATCAACGGCGTTTTTCTCAGCGACCGTCAGCGCGGCGGATGAAAAGTCCGTTGCCCACACTTCCCAATTCGGACGCTCACGTTGAATAGCAATGGCGATGGCGCCTGTTCCCGTGCCAAGATCAACAACACGTTGATATGCTGAGCTGCAGGTGGCGAGTACCGTTTCGACCAAAAGCTCGGTTTCCGGTCTGGGAATGAGTGTGTCAGGGGTGACCTTCAGCTCCATATCCCAGAATCCTTGGCTTCCAAGAATGTAAGCAATAGGTTCTCCGGCGATACGCCGTGCCAGCAGACTTGTATACGTCTGCGCTTCCTCATCGGTAAGACAATACTCGTCGTGTGCGAGCAGCCAGCTTTTTGACCTTTGCAAGCATTCAGAGAGTAAAAGTTGGCAGTCTAGCAACGGCGTGTCTGAAGGCAATTTCGAGCTTTTAATCGAGCGGACAAGATCACCCACAGTTGTGCTGCTGGTCCTCAACATAGCGCTAGCCGTCCAATTCCTCGCCCAGCGAACTCAGCAGGTCTGCCTGATGTTCCTGTACAAGATGGTCGATGATCGGTGCCATATCTCCTGCCATGGTTTGTGCCAATCTGTGTAGCGTCAGGTTGATGCGATGATCCGTTACCCTGCTATCGGGGAAGTTATAGGTTCGAATTTTCTCCGACCTATCACCACTGCCGACCAAGCTTCGGCGCGCTGCTGCTTGCTCGTCAGACTGTTTTTGTTCAGCCTGATCCATCAGTTTGGCCTGAAGCAGGCTCATTGCTCGTGCCTTGTTTTTGTGTTGCGAGCGTTCGTCCTGACACTCAACGACCACGCCTGTAGGAATGTGAGTTAATCGCACGGCTGAATCCGTTTTATTAACGTGCTGACCACCTGAGCCGGATGCCCGATAAGTGTCAACTCTCAGATCATTCTTATCGATTTCAATTTCATCGACGTCTTCGACTTCCGGCATGACCGCGACAGTGCATGCCGAGGTGTGTATTCGTCCCTGCGATTCGGTTTGTGGTACGCGTTGAACCCGGTGCGCGCCTGACTCAAACTTTAGCTGTCCGAACACCTCCTTGCCTGCTATACGGCTTATGATTTCTTTGAAGCCGCCATGATCGCCGGCGCGTTCATTCATAATCTCGACCTTCCAGTTCCTAGTCTCGGCAAATCGCTGGTACATCTTGAACAGGTCGCCAGCGAAAATGGCCGCCTCGTCGCCACCGGTGCCCGCGCGGATTTCTAGAAAGACATTGTGAGAGTCGTTGGGGTCTCTCGGTAACAACAACTTTTGCAGTGATTGATCAAGGCCGTCGACCCGGCCTTGAAGATCGTCAAGTTCTTCGGCCGCCATCGCGCGAATGTCTTCATCTTCATCGCTTGCAAGAATTTTAGTTTCTTCCAGTTCGTTGAGCTGCTGTTCGTAGTCCCGATAGCATAAAACAACGGGCTCAATTTCGGCGTACTCTCTTGAGTAAGCCCGAAACATATTTTGATCGGAAATTACGTCACCGTCGCTCATCAGCGCGCCAAGCTCTTCGTATCTTTCAAGAAGCTGATCGAGTTTGGTCTTTAATGTTGATTTCATGTTTGGTACTTCTAGTTATAGAACAGTTATTGCTCTTTTTCGTTGGGATCTTCATTACCCAATTGATACAAATCTTCAACCGCGCCGAATATGTCGGTACGTCCTTCAATACTGGCCTGTTTCAATTGAACGCTGGGTGTATGAACAATTTTATTGGTGAGTTTGTTTGCGAAATGCGTTAGTACGCTTTCAGGGTCTTCCCCTTTTTCAAGACGATTTAGTGCCGAGCTCAGTTCATCGTTTTTTATCTGTTCATGAAGGTTTCGAAATTTCACGAGCAAATCTACAGCATCCAGTGACTTGTTGCTTTGTTGGAACTCGTTGACGGCGACCTCGATGATCGCCTCGGCTTCAAGAGCAGCTTCTTGGCGATTCTCCATGTTTTGGGAGATGATTTGCTGAAGGTCGTCGACGCTATAGAGATAAACATCAGCGAGGCTATCAACCTCAGGCTCAATATCCCTGGGCACGGCCAGGTCGACCATAAATATGGGTTTGTGCTTGCGGGGTTTTAAGGCGCGTTCAACAATCCCTTTGCCAAGCACAGGGAGCGGGCTTGAAGTCGCGGAAATGACGATATCAGCATCTACCAGCCTTTCTGTGAGATCTGTGAGGTCGGTTGCGATGGCGCCAACTTCAGCAGCAATTTTTTCCGCATTCGATCTTGTACGATTTGCTATAACCATTTTTGCAATGCCAGCGTTACGCAGATGTCGGGCGACAAGCTCCGTCGTATCTCCGGCGCCGATTAGCAAGGCATGACAATCTGAGACGTTTTCAAAAAGCTGGCCTGCGAGATCAACCGCCGCAGACGCGACTGAAACAGGATGTTGCCCAATGGCAGTGCTGGTTCTGACTTTCTTTGCGATTCTGTAAGTATATTGAGACAGACGGTTGAGTGATGTGCCAAGCGTATTGCTGGCATCAGCGTAGTTGAAACAATCTTTCAATTGACCCAGTATCTGGGGTTCGCCAAGCACCATCGAGTCGAGCCCAGAAGCAACTCTCATGATGTGTTTTACAGCGCTATGCCCCCAGTGGGTGTAGGTTGAGGCCTTAATGGTCGTGGCAGGAACCGCGTGCTGTTGGGCCAGCCAGTCAATAATGAGGTCAGGCTCATTGTGACCATGAATAGCGTAGACTTCAGTTCTGTTGCAGGTGGAAAGAATAGCGAGTTCCTGCAACTCGACTTCATTGACCAGAGATTGCAGTGCATTGGATATCTGATCAGGCGTGAACGCGATCTTCTCCCGCAGTGAAACGGGGGCTGTCGTGTGATTGATGCCTACAACCAATAAATCCATATCTCGAGGCGGCTAGCGCCTTTATTCCTGATTCCTGCCAGTCTCTGGCTATTTTTGATGTCCCCTAAACAGGTCACAAGGATCAACGGTCCTATAGGTTGATCAACGTTTAATGACTCTGTTGCCTGGGAAAAGTAGAATGAATCTGCATGAGTGAATGCTGCACTCTCTCGCAACTCGACTCACGAAGTCGTATTTTGCCATTTTATGCGTTTTGAAGCGATACACCGATTGATTATAGGTATAGAGATTAATAGTGAGAACAAGCGCAAGCTATCGCGGTCAGAATTGATTTCCTGACTGAGCACAAAATCGCTAAACTGAGCTTTACCGCGCGGGGGTATTTGTCGCCGCGTATATGAGGAATTGAAATTTGCAGTCTTTGTTACTAGTTATTGCCCTGATCCTGTTGGGAGGCTGTACCAGCCAGTCCGTGAAGGAATCAGCTCCGAAAACAACCGATGCCGCTTCGGCGGCGGTCGACGCAAGCGCTGAGGCAGAGGTTTCGGCGGTTAATGCATCAATTGCAGAGTCTAAGGTCCCAAAAAGGCCGAAGCCTAGCGATTATCCCGTTGCCCCTTTCCCTAAAGATGCGCTTTATCAACTTCTGGTTGCAGAAGTTGCCGGTTATCGGGGTGAGTACAGCACAGCCCTTGAAAAATATGTCGATATGGCGCTCAAGACCCGCGATGCCGGCGTCGCACAGCGCGCCGCAATGTTGGCTGTTTATCTGAAGCGCTATGAAGAGGCCTTGACCACCTCAAAAATTTGGGTGGAGCAAGAGCCAAATAGTATCGAAGCCCGCAGGTACTTGTCCGAACAGCTTTTGCGTATCGGCGACATGGAGCAGGCTATCGTTCATATGGAAGCGATAAAAAATCTTGGCGGCCTCGCGAATTTTGAAAGTTTCGCCTATTCGGCGGCAAATATGGATGACAAGGGTCGGGAGGTCCTGTTGGAAGCCATGTCCAGGATGCTCGCCGAGTACCCCGGTGACGCACAACTGATGTTTTCAAAGGCGGTGCTGCTTGAACAAAGCGGCCAACTCGAAGAAGCGTTGCAGTTGGCAAATCAGCTATTGGTGTCAAAGAAAGACATTAATGTCATTGTGCTGAAGGTAAATGCACTGAAAGACCTGCTACGAACCGACGAAGCGCTGGTTTTTCTTGAGTCGACGCTTGAAGAATTGGCAGATAAACGACGTCTGAGACTCATCTACGCGCGTATGTTGTTCGAAGCGGAGCGGTTGGTCGACGCGGAAAAGCAATATGAGCTGGTTCACCAGCAGGCGCCCAATGACAGCGACATCCTTTTCGCCCTCGCGCTGATTTCAATGGAGCAGGGGAAGGATGAGTCGGCAAAGGGCTATCTGAATCAGATGATTCGATTCAATCGAAGGGCTAACGAAGCGCACTATTATTTGGGTAGCATTGCTGACAAAAACGACAAAATCCCGCAGGCGATAAGTGAATACAAGATGGTTGGCCCTGGACGTGAGTATTTAGCCGCGCAGGTGCGGATAGCGGCTCTGTTAGCAGATCAGGACAGGTTGGATGACGCACGGGCTCACCTAGAAAATCAACGTGCGAATAATCCTGACCGATACAACCGGCTTGTGATGATTGAGGGGCAGTTGCTAAGCGAACGGGGTCACGAAGCGGAATTCTTTGAACTGCTGGAGATGGTGATTCAAAAGCAGCCAGAAAATGTCGAGCTGCTTTATTTCAGAGCCATGACCGGTCAAAGTTTGGGCAGGCTTGATGTGCTGGAACAGGACCTGTTGCGGGTGATCGAGATCGATCCTGGTAATGCCGATGCCATGAATGCCCTCGGTTACACCTTGGCGGACCAGACTGATCGGCATGACGAAGCACTTGTCCTCATTGAGCGAGCACTCGAAATAAAACCCAATGAAGCCGCCTTTATCGACAGTCTAGGTTGGGTTCAGTATCGACTTGAGAATTATAAAGATGCCGTGACTAACCTTCGAAAGGCACTCTCGCTGTTCGACAACGACGAGGTCGCTGCACATTTGGGCGAGGTTTTGTGGGTCAGTGGCGAACAACAAGAAGCCCGCAACGTCTGGCAGAAGGCACTGGACGCGCGACCCGATAGTGACATCCTCAAGCGGGTCATTAAACGTTTTGTTGCTCCCTGATTCGACATCACCTCGTGAATGCTCCGCATGCTGAAAAAACGCGGCTTACTTTCTGTGAGTAATATTCAGCGCGCCAATTGGATGTGCGTCTGTCTGCTTGCCTTTTTGACGGGTTGCGCCACCCAGAAAGACGCGTCAGGGCCGGATAGTCAGCAGCTCACGCAGGTGACAAGTTGGACAGCGCAGGGCAAGTTGGCTTACGACGTCAATGGTCAGCGCGGGAACTTCTCGTTCAGATGGATACAGTCAAATCATGCCTATGAGATCGTGCTTTTCGGTCCGCTTGGCATTTCCGTTGCAACAATCACTGGTAATGAGGTGTCAGCGAAGATAACAACCTCAGAGGGCCAGATGTTAAGCGCTCCTAGGCCTGAACAATTGTTACAGGAGACTTTGGGTTTAGACATGCCTGTCTCGGCGATGGCTGACTGGTTGAGAGGAGTGCCCCGAAATACGGATACATCTGGCAAGATTGAAGGGTCGACCAAAAAGGCGGTAGAAGGCTTTAACGAACTTGGTTGGCAAGTAGAGGTGCAACGCCGGGATAAGTCGATGAATCCAAGTCGCGTTCGGATATCAAGGCCAGGTGCGAATTTTCTGGTGATCGTAAAAGGCTGGTCATATTGATGATCACACTCTCGGCACCCTGCAAAATTAATTTATTTCTTCATGTTATTGGTCGCCGTGCGGATGGTTATCATGATTTGCAGACGGTATTTCAAATATTAGATTTTGCCGATAGGGTGCATATAGAGCGATGTGATGAGATCGAGGTGGCTGATATGCCCGGTGTAAAGGGTGAGGACAACCTGGTCTACCGTGCTGCAGCGCTAATAAGGGCGCACGCTCAGCAAACGCGTCTGTTGAAAGATCAAATGCTCGGTGCCCGAATAACAATCGACAAGCAAATACCGATGGGAGCCGGTCTGGGCGGCGGCAGTTCGAATGCTGCGACGGTTATGCACGGCCTCAATATACTCTGGGGGCTGGGTCTCACAACCGATGAATTGAGCGCGCTTGGTCTGACGCTTGGCGCTGATGTGCCTGTATTTATAGAGGGCTACAGCGCATGGGGCGAGGGTGTGGGAGAAAAACTCAAACCCATCGAATTAACGAAAAAGTGGTTTTTATTGGTAAAGCCGGATTGTGCGATATCGACTGCTGAAATCTTTTCACATCCGGAATTGACACGGAACACAAGTCCGATCACAATAGCCCGCTTTTTGGAAGGGGGTGCCCGGAACGACTGCGAGGTCATTGTCCGGAAACTATACCCAGAAGTCGATGAAGTGCTGTCGTGGCTAAGCCACCGAGGCCTTGCTAGAATGACCGGCACAGGTTCTTGTGTATTTATCGAACTTGGTTCCAGAAAACAGGCGCAAGACCTCCAGTTGCAGCTACCAGGCACTTGGCAATCTTTCGTCGCTGAAGGCTTAAACAGCTCGCCATTGTTAAATGAACTGACAAAGGCTGCAGGTTAAGACTCCAGCATCAGAATAGCTTCGATTGACTAGACTGATATAGGTAAAACATAGGTCGATTTGTAAAGTCTCTTGATACAGACTTTTTTGTGGAGAGAATGGGGTGTCGCCAAGTTGGTAAGGCACAAGGTTTTGATCCTTGCATTCGTAGGTTCGAGTCCTGCCACCCCAGCCATACACGTTAGTAGTTTGACGATCGAACTTAACCCAAGCATGCCCTGCAGAACACTGGAAGATACCCGTGGCTGAATTGAAGATTTTTTCTGGCAATGCGCACCCGAAATTGGCTAATAGAGTCGGAGACCGGCTACGCATGCCATTGGGCAATGCGAAAGTTGGACGTTTTAGTGACGGCGAAGTTAGCGTCGAGATTGACGAAAACGTTCGCGGTAAAGACTGTTTTGTTATCCAACCAACCTGTGCGCCCACCAATGATAATTTAATGGAGCTGATCGTGATGGTCGACTGCTTGAAAAGAGCGTCGGCACAGCGAATCACTGCAGTGATACCCTATTTTGGCTATGCAAGGCAGGATAGAAGGGTAAGGTCTGCGAGAGTGCCGATCACAGCAAAAGTGGTTGCAGATATGCTGAATCATTGCGGCGTTGATAGGGTGCTGACGATAGATTTACATGCAGACCAGATACAGGGTTTTTTCAATGTCCCTGTAGACAACATATACGCGACACCGGTGATGTTGACTGACATCGAACGGCAGGCGTACGAGAATTTGATGATTGTGTCTCCAGACGTTGGCGGCGTGGTCAGGGCCAGAGCCATGGCCAAGCAGCTCGATGACACGGATCTCGCGATTATCGATAAGCGTCGTCCTAACGCCAATCAGTCAGAAGTGATGCATATTATTGGCGACGTGAAAGACAGAACCTGTCTGCTGGCGGATGACATGGTTGATACTGCTGGCACGCTGTGTGCAGCTGCGGATGCATTGAAAGCTAACGGGGCAACTAAAGTTGTTGCATATTGCACGCATCCTGTTTTGTCTGGTAATGCAATAAAAAATATAGAAGGCTCAACGATCGATGAACTGGTTGTGACAGACACCATCCCGTTGAGTGAAGAGGCAATAGCCTGCAAAAAGATTCGTCAACTGAGTATTTCTGATGAACTGGCAGAGTCTATTCGCCGGGTCAGTAACGAAGAGTCTTTGAGTGCACTTTTCAGTAAAAGAATTCAACCCGCACTGTTCTAATGACTCAATACTGACATCTTGTCAGCATTGCGTTTAACAGAACGCGCGAGTGAATATTAATGTTCCATTAGGGACAGCTTTAAACGCCAGACGATTGCGGTCGCAGTAATCCCTGGCTTAATTTTTGGAGAAAGTAAGATGGCAAACGAATTCGAGCTAGATGCCGAACTGCGAACTGACCTGGGGAAAGGTGCGAGCCGCCGCCTGCGTCGGCTTGCTGATCTTGTTCCTGCAGTTGTTTATGGCGCAGGAAAAGATCCGGTATCAATCAGCATTCCGCACAAAGATATCCACAAAGCCTGCAGTAACGAGGCGTTTTTCGCGCACATTATCAAGATCAATGTGTCCGGTGGAAGTGATAATGCAATTATCAAAGATCTGCAAAGGCACCCCGCAAAAGATCGCATCATGCATGCTGACTTTTTGCGTGTTCAAATGGACCAGGCGATTACCGTTGAAGTACCACTGCATTTCACCAACGAGGACAACTGTATTGGTGTGAAGCAAGACGGCGGTATGATTTCGCACGTTGCAACGTCCCTTGAAATTTCTTGTCTACCCGGCGCACTGCCTGAATACATCGAAATCGACGTGGCTGAACTCAAGTTGGGTGACAGTATTCACATGAGTGAAATCGTGTTGCCTGAAGGCGTCGAGATTCCTGAACTGTCTTATGGTGAAGACCATGACCAGGTTGTTGTCGCGATTAACGCAACGCGTGCAACAGCAGAGGACGACGAAGACGAAGAGGCTGGTGAAGAAGCCGCAGAAGGCGATACGCCGGAAGCCACTGAAGACTAGTCAAAATCCTACTTCTGGATAACTAGTTCAAGAGGTGAGTCATGAGTCCACCATTAAAGTTGGTGGTTGGCATTGGAAACCCGGGAGCACAATACGCGAGAACCAGGCACAACGTTGGTGTCTGGTTCGTTTCCCGGTTTGCTGATCAACAAGCGGCAACCTTCAAGGAAGAAAAGAAGTTTTTTGGTCAGGTCGCGACAACCCGTGTTGATGACCAAGAAGTTAAGCTGCTTATTCCTAATACCTACATGAACGAAAGCGGCAAATCTGTCGGCGCGCTGGCACATTTCTTCAAAATAATGCCAGAAGAAATATTGATCGTGCATGACGAGCTTGACCTCGCGACAGGCATCATCAGGTTCAAACAGGGCGGTGGTCTCGCGGGACATAATGGGCTCAGAGACATAGCAAGATCGTTGGGCGGTGCTCAGCATTTTAATCGATTGCGTATTGGCGTCGGACACCCGGGTTCAAAAGAGCAGGTAACCGGCCATGTGCTCGGCACCGTTTCACAAAAAGATGAAGACACCATCTGGCGATGTATAGAAGAAGGGCTTCATCACATACCAATGGTGGTTCGAGGTGACTGGCAACCTGCCATGAACACGCTAAATGGCTTTAGGGTCGAGGAATAAAACAATGGGATTTAACTGTGGCATCGTGGGATTACCCAATGTTGGCAAGTCGACGCTGTTCAATGCGCTGACGAAAGCAGGTGTCGGCGCTGAGAATTTTCCATTCTGCACAATTGAACCGAATTCCGGCGTTGTGCCCATGCCTGACCCAAGGCTGGATCAACTGGCCGAAATCGTGAATCCCCAGCGCGTCGTGCCAACCTCAATGGAGTTTGTTGATATTGCGGGTTTGGTCGAAGGGGCTTCGAAAGGAGAAGGGCTCGGCAATCAGTTTCTCGCCAATATTCGCGAGACAGATGCCATTGCGCACGTGGTTAGATGTTTTGACGACGAGAATGTGACCCACGTATCTGAATCGATTAACCCCGCGCGTGATATCGACATTATCAACACAGAGCTGTTGCTTGCGGATCTCGAGTCACTCGAAAAAGGTATCACCAGGGTAGGCAAAACAGTGAAAAGCGGCGACAAGGTTGCTGCGGCCAAGGTGGCATTTTTCGAAAGAATCCAGGCGCATATTAACGAAGGCAATCCGGCGCGAACCCTCGAATGCACGGCTGAGGAACGCCTAGATGTGCGCGAGTTACATTTGCTGACCATGAAGCCTGTGTTGTATATCGCCAACGTGGATGAGGAAGGATTTGAAAACAATCCCTATCTTGATGCGGTAACCGAGATCGCTGAGGTGGACGGCTCGGAACTGGTTGCGATTTGCAACAAGCTAGAAGCGGAAATTGCCGAACTCGAGGAAGATGAGAAAAAAGAGTTTCTTGCCGACTTGGGCATGTCTGAACCGGGTCTGGACCGGGTGATTCGTGCCGGTTACAAGCTGCTTGGATTACAAACCTACTTCACAGCGGGTGAAAAAGAGG
Organism: uncultured Gammaproteobacteria bacterium; assembly: GCA_913050215.1. Taxonomy (GTDB): domain Bacteria; phylum Pseudomonadota; class Gammaproteobacteria; order Pseudomonadales; family Azotimanducaceae; genus UBA4582. Next base: position 497 of record CAJXBG010000015.1, on the reverse strand, counting down.
TGCGTGCGTGGACCGTGCGTCAACAAGCGACTGCGCCTCAGGCAGCAGCCGTGATTCACACGGATTTCGAAAAAGGGTTTATTCGCGCTGAGGTCGTTGGTTTTGACGACTACATCACAGGTAACGGTGAGTCAGGTGCGAAAGATGCAGGAAAATGGCGTCTAGAAGGCAAGGAGTATCTTGTAAAAGACGGGGATGTCATCCACTTTAGGTTTAATGTTTGACAAAAACGCCTGTAATCGGGAAAATTCGCGTCCTTCTCGAAGACACCATAAAGTTTTAATGTGGCTATGTAGCTCAGCTGGTTAGAGCACAGCATTCATAATGCTGGGGTCGGTGGTTCAAGTCCACCCATAGCTACCATCTTTTTATGAGCCAAAGGCTCACAAAAAGGGTCAATCCAGTCCGCTCGCGGCAGCTGTCGTGATGAATTTTCACGGAATCGAGTTGAATGTTGGATAATCTTCTAGCGTGAGCCTATCCGCCAAACTCGCTGA
>CAJXBG010000014.1 GCA_913050215.1 uncultured Gammaproteobacteria bacterium | reverse complement strand
CATTTGTCTCAAACTAAAATTTGAACATAAATTTTTCGTTCACACTGTCGTCCGCTTCCTTAAATAATCCGAATACTTCCAGTTTTAGCAGTAGGCTTGTATTGATTCTCTACGATAATCCTTGGCTTTTAGGCGCTGAGGAAACTGATGACCTGCGCTTAGAAGAATAGGCAATAATATTGATCTCAGTTAATCGGAAAGCCTTTCTCAGTGTTAAACTCGTGACACTAAATGCAAGGAACAACCTTAAATGGAAGCGAATTTAAAAATAGCAGTTTTGACGGTATCTGATACAAGAACGCTGGAAACGGATACATCGGGCCAGTTTCTTTGTGATGCTTTGGCGGAGGCCAATCATATCTTGCAGGATCGCACCCTTATTGCTGATGACATCTACCTTTTGCGTGCAAAAGTTTCAGCGTGGATTGCGGATCCCGAAGTTGAAGTGGTTCTGTTAACGGGAGGCACGGGTTTTACCAATCGAGACTCGACTCCTGAAGCCATTGAGCCTCTGTTGGACACAGTTGTTCCCGGTTTTGGTGAACTGTTCAGGGCATTATCATTTGACGAAATCGGCACATCGACGGTCCAGTCTCGCGCTGTAGGTGGTCTGGCAAATAATACACTGGTGTTTTGTATGCCAGGTTCAACGGGTGCTTGCAAAACGGCATGGGGCGGTATTCTCGAGCAACAACTCGATATCAATAACCGGCCATGCAACTTTGCTGAGTTGATTCGCACGGGAAAACACTAGTGGCTGTTTTAACACCGGTAGATGAAGTGATCAGTACGTTGCTATCGCAGGTCGTGGCGATGGATGAAACCGAAGTAGTGTCCCTGCGCCTCGCTCGTGGGCGTATTCTGGCTCAATCGATCAATGCGACGGTTGACGTACCCCCGCATGACAACAGCGCCATGGATGGATATGCCTTTAACGCGCAGGATGATTCGATTGTAGCGGGCGGCAGATATGCGGTCTCTGACAGAATTGCCGCCGGTCATGTGGGGAAAACGCTTGAACCGGGCACGCTGGCTAGGATATTCACTGGTGCACCAATCCCGGAGGGTGCCAACGCGGTTGTGATCCAAGAAGATACACGGATGAGTGAGGGTGGTATCGAGTTGACAGAAAGACCGAAGTTTGGCGCAAATGTTCGACCGCGTGGTCAGGATATTGCTCTGGGCAGTCAGTTGTTAGGGCGTGGTCACCAATTAAAAGCAGCAGACGTTGGATTGTTGGCCTCCACGGGTGTGAATCAGGTTGAAGTTTTTCGCAAGCTGAAAATCGCAATCATGTCCACTGGAGACGAGCTGGTTGAGCCGCCCAATGCGCTAGCGCCGGGACAAATCTACAACTCAAATCACTATACGCTGGCAGCGATGATTGAAGAGCTGGGCATGGAAGTTGTGGATCTCGGGTTAGTGCCAGATAGTCTGTCAGCGACCGTCGAAGCGTTGGCCACCGGTGCTGAAACGGCGGATTGCATTATCTCCAGTGGAGGTGTGTCAGTTGGTGAAGAAGATCATGTGAAAGCCGCAGTTGAGAATCTTGGAAGACTGGATTTGTGGAAAGTGGCAATAAAACCGGGTAAGCCTCTCGCGTTTGGTTTTGTACGAGCGAGGTCTGATGCCGATGCAATTCCCTTTTTTGGATTACCCGGAAACCCTGTTTCATCGTTTGTCACATTTACTGTGATTGCGAAACCCTACTTACTTAAATTTCAGGGGAATGAATCGGCTGTCGGAAATAGTTTGTACGCGATGAGCCAGTTTGATTTTAAAACGGGTGGGCGTAGGGAGTATTTGCGGGTTCGCGTGTCGGGAGGTAACGAGCTAAACGCTGAGCTATATGATGGCCAGGGTTCCGGGGTCATGTCCTCGGTCAGTTGGGCTAACGCACTGGCAGAGATCGAGGCGGACACTCAGGTTTTTCCTGGGGACAAGGTCAAAGTGCATCTATTACCGAATTGAGATTTGTTTAATACAATTTTTTAGCGACACTTCTGGATGAGTTTGCTAGTCATAGATGACGCTCTAACACGGCCAGAAGTTTCTATAGTCACCGCGTTTTCTTGAAGTTCATACTTCCCTGCGAACTCGTTTTCGGATGCCCAAAGCGCAAGGTTGGGCTCGTCCGTTGTGATATCATACGAGCCAGTAAGCTGGAGTGCGGGATGCAATTGCGAAAGTGAAAAAACGCTCTCTCTGATCAGGGTTACGGTTATCAATCCTGTTTGCGCTGCAGCTATTTAATTGATATTGGAGATGATTTTATGGGATTAATGGTACTTGTTTTGCTTGCATCTTTGGTTGCTAGCTGTGCTTTGTGGCTGGTGATCGGCAATAAGTTACCACTGAATTCTGAGGAGAAATTTCCTCCGCTAAGCAATATTGCCTTTTATGCGCTAGGGCTATTCCTACCAATCTATCTGATTTTCTTTGCTTTAGGTCTTTGATAACGATGTCAGATTCCTTGGATCCTTCCTTCTCGCTCCCTCTGGAAATTGATTCGGTAAAGGGCTTTCTTGATCCGGTCGAAGGTGCCGAGCTTTATCGGCGCGCCTTAGATGCCTGTGCACTCGGGCCGTGCCTCGAAATCGGTAGCTATTGTGGAAAATCCACCGTTTATCTGGGCCAGGCTTGCAAATCTCAGAATCGAACTCTGTTTGCGGTCGATCATCATCGAGGCAGTGAAGAGCACCAACTGGGTCAGGAGTACCATGATCCCGAGATATTTGATGACGGGCTTCAGGTTGTAGATACATTTAAATTATTCAGAGATACCTTGAGGCGCGCAGACATTGAATCGCACGTGGTCCCTCTGGTTGCATCTTCTCTGGTGGCTGCAAGGGACTGGCAAACACCTTTAGGACTTGTGTTCATTGATGGTGGGCATAGTTTCGAAGCGGCGCAATCAGACTACGATAGCTGGGCGCCGCATGTCACTTCAGGTGGCGTACTTGCAATTCATGATTTGTTTCCAGATCCAGATACTGGCGGGCAGGCGCCGATCACCATCTGGCGACAGGCATTGGATTCTGGTCTATTCGATGATCTTGGAGTAGTTCGCACCCTTGGTGTCCTGCGCAGAAGGTAGTGCCCGATGACTAACCCCTTCATTTCGAAACAAAAGGGCCGCCGGAGTAGCATTCGATAGCGCGTCCGCCGCTAACAACACAGCGCCCGCGGTCCAGGTTGGTTTCTCGAGCGGCCATAGCGCCTCATCCCGATAGACGTAACCAGTCCAGTATGATCCATCTTCGTCACGAAACTGATGTAGCCAGCTAAACAGCTCGACTGCGCGGTTATATTCACCACAACTGATGAGTGCCATGACTAACTCGCAGGATTCAGCGACGGTAACCCATGGCTCGTCGTCAACACATAGACAACCCAGACCAACCTTAACAAAGTGATCCCATCGATTTGTTAGATGTTGTTTGGCCGCCGAGCCGGTGATAACTCCGGTGAGCACCGGATAAAACCAGTCCATAGCAAACCGACTTTTGCTATCCCAAGTTCTGTCAAAGCACTCGGGATGATTGCGTAATGCTGTACCGAGTTTTAGCCTGGCAAGCGTCCAGTCAGATGCATCGAGGTTCAATGTGGTTGCGATATTGATAGCACATTCAAAACTCTTGAAGATGCTGCTGCAACCTGTCACGAGCGAGTCTTCCTTGATTCCCTCTGTTGTGTTTTCCGCCCAGTAGATCTGGCCTTGACTCCCCTGCAGGCGCAGTACAAATCCCATAGCTTTTTCGACTGCGGGCCACATGTGCCGAAGGAATTCCTTGTCACCTGTCGAAAGATAGTAGTGCCACACACCCGTTGCTATGTAGGCGACAAAATTGGACTCAGCCCGAGTGCCATCCTCTATTTCGCCATCCTTATATGCCGCTAACCAGGTTCCCTTTTCAGTCTGATTGTCGATGAGCCACTGATACGCCGCGCGGGCTTCTTCAAACCTTTGACCAATGGTGAGTCCCATTGCTGACTCGATATGATCCCAGGGATCAAGAGAGCCGCCTTCGAACCAGGGAATTGCGCCTGAGCTTTGTTGGACCCGCGCGATGTAATCAACGGTATCCTTAAAATATTCATGGGGATAAAATCCCATTGAAACATAGACCTTGGTCATGCGGCTTCCTGTGCAGATTGCTGGTTAGTATCTTTGCGATTAACTTCGCTTTTCTTAATAAAATACATCACGACACTTTTGCCAAGCAGGGGATTGAGTAGCTTTTCTAACGTCCGCGTGATCCAAGGTTGTTTCATCAGATCCCATACAAGGAATTTGTGGTACCCAGTGACGATAGCTGCTTCGTTTTGGTCGTCGGTACGCCAAAAAAGGCACTTTAGCCACCAGTAAGGCACGTGCAGTGAATGTGCCCAATGTCGCTTGAACCAGACAAATCCGTTTCTCTCAATGTCCTGACGTAAATGATTGGCATTGAATATTCTAACGTGGCCGCCCTCGACTTCGTGATATTCGTCGCTGAGTTGCCAGCACACCCATTCGGGAAAGAATCTTGGTACGCTAGCTGCGAATACGCCACCGGGTTTCAAGACGCGCTCGATCTCAGTCAGCACCGCGTGATAGTCAGGGATGTGTTCAAGCACCTCAGAACAAATGATCTTGTCAAAACTCTCATTTTCGAACGGTAGGGCAGCGCCGCTAGCGACGGATATCACCAGGCTACGATCATGGTTGTTGGGGTCAAGAAATTCCTGATGGCGTTCACGGGTTGTTGTGAGATCTTTCTGACTCAGATCGATACCGACGGATTCTACGTCTGCGAGCATATAGGCGCTAATGGCATGCCTGCCTTCGCCGCAACCTAGATCAAGAATACGATCATTTTGCTGCAAGTTCAAAACGTCAAAATTTATTGTTTGCATCGACATTCAAGCTGCCCTCACTTCATCTATAACCTGACTGTATTTTTCGACCATTGCTCTAGCCGCTACCTGCCAGCTGAATTGTTCAAGTATGCGGTTACGGGCTTTGCTTGCCAGACCAGCACAGACCTCAGGGTTTTCAAACAAATGCATGATTGACTCAGCAATAGCATCAGCGTCACGAGTTGGCACTATGATACCTGCATCGCCTACCACCTCGGGCAGTGCGCCACCATTTGTGGATATGACGGGCAACCCGCAGGCCATTGCTTCACCGGCAGGCAGACCAAAGCCCTCGTAGACTGATGGTACAACAACCATGCTCGCTTCGTTATAGAGGTCGACGAGTTCCTTGTTATCGATTCCAGAGATGAATTTAATACACTCGTTTAGATTGAGCGTTGTGATCAGTTTGGCGATCTCGCCATCTTCATTTAGCTTGCCAAGGACGACAAGATGAGCCTGTGGATAGGATTTTTTAACTATGCTCATGGCGCGCACCAGATACTTTACGCCTTTCAGCGGTTGATCGGCGCTAGCAGTCGCCATGATTCTAAAAGGTGCTTTTTTAATGTCAGCTTTCGGTTCGAAGACATCGGTATCGATGCCGTTGTGAACGACCTCGATTTGATCGGGGTGACGGCTGAATGCAGTGGCGATATCTTGTCGTGATTGTTGCGAGACGGTTACAACATGGTTCAGGCCAGTGACAACTTTTTGCTGCATACCTAGAAAGTTGTGCCAGCGCTTGATCAGTAGTCGCGCCTTCCAGTCGGTTGCATTTTTCAGGGCAATTTCACGGTCACTGGTGATCGGGTGATGAATGGTGGCTAGTATCGGTACGCCTTGGTTTTGTAATTTCAGTAATCCATAGCACAGTGATTGATTGTCGTGGACGACATCGTAATTTGGTTGTTGTTCCTGAAAATAGCGCACGAGTCTTCGGCCGAATGTATATGGCTCCGGGAACCCGCCAGTAAACATACTGAACCACTCGAAGAAGTCTGTAAAAGACAGTAGATGTCGCGGTCTGATCGCCGTCACATGGTTAGGTGCCTCAAAAAGATCAAGGCTGGGTAACTTGATTAGCTGTACCCCCTCATCAAGGATTGGGTAGGGAGGGCCAGAGATGACATCAACTTGATGGCCGGCATCAACCAGCGCCTTGCTGAGATATCGGATATAAATTCCCTGACCACCACTATAGGGATTGCTGCGGTAGCCTAGTAGACAAATTTTCAAGGGATACGTGTTCATTATGGTGAGGGGCTGAAATTGTACGGACTTAGGCGTGAAATGCCAAACTTGCAGTCTGGATTTGTCGGTTTTCTGAGAGGCTTTATTGCTCTATTTCATCGGAAGGATTCGTTGCCTGACGGTAACGGGGGCCTTTGCTCTTCAATCCGTTGCTGTTCTTCTTTCGGGGCCGTAGGCAGGCGCCTCATGCTCTTCACTGAAGACATTTGCGTAGAGATTTGCTACCCAAACCTGCCCTGCCTGAGTGCATCTGAGATATCTGATACCTTCGGTGATAAAAGGCGTGACGACTTCCCAGAAAAACTTTGGATAATCCGCGCGGAGATCGCCGGCATGATGGTATCCCATTTTTTTCAGTTGACCGGTTTCCGAAAATTCGGCAAATAGCCTTGATACCTTGTTAATGTACTGCGGATCAGCCAACTGACCAATCAAATCAGCAGCCCTTAACAAACCGGGTAAATCTGAAGTTTCCTGATGATCTTTTTCACTTGGCACGGGAAATCTGGTCCGTTCAATATTACTGCAAATGATATCGACATCGACTCGGTCATCTCGCTGAAATCGTTCCCGTATATACAGTTGAGCCCGATCTACATGAAAAGGTGTTAACGCCGCATCGGTTGCTCCGGGCGCTAGTGAAATCGTTTCGTCGTCATCATTAATGGCATATCTGCCGCTGCAGTCTGCCTGGCAAATCCCTCTGACATAGCCTATGTCGTGATGTAGCAGGGAAATAACAAAGTGAATCCAATCCCTCTCGTTAATGCTACCTTCAACAAGAAACTTACCGCCAAGAATTTCCGTACCGACCATCGTCACCATGATCGTGTGATTCATGTCATGGTAAGGCGCATCGCTGTTTGCAATAATTTCTAACGCATTTCGGGCGGCACTGATGAGCAGTTGTGTGTTATCCGTGTTGGGTCCGAAAAGATTTGAGTACTTCAATCTCAACTCGACCAAGAATGCTTCGATTACCACCGAAGAAGGGTTGAACATATGTGGGTCCAATTAGGAATTAGGAATTAGGAATTAGGGATTAGGCATGCTTAATCATTAAGAACAATTGTGTCGTGTCGAGCGGATGAGTCAAGATGATATTTGTAAGCGAATTGTATAAATCGAGACGATAGGCGTGGTTGAATTGTTTTGTTAACATGAAGACTGCTTAAACAACAGTCTCAGGCGTATGAGTCAGGTTCATGCAGGGTAAAAAATAATGATCGAATTGAGACACCTGAAAACATTGGTCGCGCTCCGGGATTCCGGCAGTCTGGTCGAGGCTGCTGAGAGATTGTTTGTCACCCAATCAGCACTTTCTCATCAAATTAAGGATCTTGAAGACAGAATGGATTGTCCATTGTTTGTCAGAAAGACCAAGCCTCCTCGTTTCACAAGCGCGGGTCGTAGACTCCTGGCTCTGGGAGATGAAGTTTTACCAATGTTCCGAGCAGCGGAGAGGGATATCAAGCGGCTTGCCGGTGGCGAAGCTGGCAGACTGCACATTTGCATTGATTGCCACACCTGTTTTCAGTGGTTGATCCCATGTATTGACAAATATCGTGGTGACTGGCCCGAGGTTGAACTGGACCTGACCGGAGGCTTTAATTTTGCCCCTCTTCCTGCCTTGGCAAGAGGAGACCTCGATTTGGTTATTACGGCGGATCCTCTTCCCATCTCTGGAATCGCATATATTCCGCTTTTCAGGTACGAGGCGATGCTTGCCCTAGACAGACATCATCCCTTGTCGTTAAAGGAATGGGTTGAGCCCGAAGATTTATCTGACCAGGTGCTGATAACTTACCCAGTTGAGCGGGAACGCCTTGACGTCTTCACGCGTTTTCTTGACCCTGCATCTGTCGAACCTGAAAGTATTCGAACGGCAGAGCTAACGCCGATGATGGTGCAGTTGGTTGCCAGTGGCAGAGGTACGGCTTGCTTGCCAAACTGGGCGTTAATGGAATACGTAGACAACCAGATTATTGTTGCTCGAAAACTGGGAGAGCACGGCATCTGGGCGACGCTCTATGCGGCGATTCGTGAAGACCAGAAGGATGCGGCATTTATTGAAGACTTTCTTGCCACTGCGGAGGACACCTGCTTTTCAAACCTCTCCGGTATTAAAGCGGTGAACGTTGAAACTTAAGCGAATGTGAAACGAAAAAGCCATGAGAGGAGTCCCCTCATGGCTTCGTCAACGTACGGGGAGCGAACTCCGAGTTAGATGGCTATATCAACTCGGAGGCTCCCCAATTAGTCTGACTACTGATGGGATCACCTCCTTTTACGTTCAGGGTGCCAATCGGCATGCTGAGTGTTCCCCCTGGATAGATCATCAGCACAAGGCTTACTGTTACTTAACAGTGCACCATACGTTTTAATGTTTTTCGGCGTCATTTTCGATGCCTTGAATAGAATTTATCCCACCCGACAAGTGCTGTCAAAGGTTATCTCAGAGGGTCTTAAATGGCGATATTCAAGGCACCAGTTCGGTCATCTGCCAATCATTATTGACGAAGTTAAATCGCCGGCGAGAGTGAATCCTGTCTTCATGATTTAGATCGAGCAGCTCGATTTGATCGGCGATTAGTTTCATCCCCGCAACCTTTGACGGCGCTTGCATGTCCTGACCCTTGTGAACTTCCTTAAGACGCTGTACTTCGGCCGTGAGTTGTTCCCGTGAGGCGAGTTCACTCGATTGTGGTTGAAAATCCTCGTAAATATAATCTAGATACTTGCTGCCCTGGGGGCGCCTTAGCCAGTTTTGCCCAACGGTATTAGCATCGAGCGGCGCCGCTGTGCCTCTGATGCGAAACTGGTGTTGCTGGCTTGGGTACCAAATCAGAAGTTCATAGTCTGCGCCAGCTGAAAACAGTTTCCACTTCGGGCTGGTTTGATTAATGAATATCGTGAAATCAATTTCACCGATATCTCGCAGAACTAATGTCCTGATCGAGGCTCTGCCGTCATTGTCAGCAAGAGCAAGAAAACAAATATCAGCGTTAGGATCACGAAGTTTTCTGGCTTCAGTACGGCTGTGTTTAATCTGTTCGACCGGATTCATTAATGACCTCGCTGATGCTGCATGTGGCTTGTTAATCTTTAGTGTCAGGGTCAAAGTTATAAACGCCAGGCACAAATCCCTCAGGAGGGTTGTCTCTTAATGCGAGTATTCTCTTATAAATATGGCCGTGCGCACTGCCTAAGATAGAGTCTTTGATCATATCATCCTCGTCGCAATCTTCTGCGGCTTTAAGCAATCGTTCAAAACTATAGCAAAAAGTTTCACAGTGTCTTGTGCGGACGGGTGTCCCAAAAAGTACCTTGTAGGCGTATCTCTCGCCTTGAATGAGTAATAATTCCAGCAGTGAGCGAGCGAAGACTTCAGGATCATTTCTGCCCATGGTAGACCAGAGTTGCGAAAGTCTCTCGTTGCTTACCTGTCCGTTACCTGTCGTTCCTTGGCTAGAAATGTACAAAAAACCTAGTATAGCTCCAAGTTGTTCCTTGACGCTTTGGGCGATGCTGAGAAACGACTCTCTCCGCGCGTGCAACTCTGATGCCTTGATCGCTTCCGCCTGAATGACAGCCTGGTCCGCAGATTTTTGAAACTCGACGTGTTGCATTCTGATCGCCTCGGTGTTTTGAGAAAGCTCTTTTTGTTGCAGAAAATAACCAATGACTAGCCAAAGAAAAGCCAAAGGGGCAAATGCACCTTCGAGAAAATTGCCGAGTGTTTCAATCGGCGCATCACCGATATTTGCCCAGCCAACTGAGCCCGAAATATAAACGGATAGAACAATTAACCAACATGAGCTCACGGTGAGCCCAAACCAAATTCGCCAGTCTGCAGTGTCATCAGAAAGCACACTAAAAGCCTGTTGCTTTTCTACTTTCGATTTCCGCTCGGTGGTGGATATCTGTTTTTCAGCCATTGATTTGCTCACCATTGATCAAGCGGTAAATAATCAGGATCACTAGATTGACCTCTGTACGGTCAAGGAAGCGATTTCCTGTTTGTTACCCAGTAACCTCGCGCTAATTTCCTCATGACCGAATTCGATAATACCCTCTATGAATTCATGCCATTCATAATCTGTCTGCAGCGTCGTGCTCAAAACGACCTTCACAGGTTGATTCGTTGAATCGATCACTTCACGTACAACATTTTTGATTCGTAATTCCGCATGCACAGATTCATCGAATATGAGTTCGACGTCCACGTCGCCGTATAATGTGTGTAGCCGGTGAGTCATGTGAGTTTGTCCAGAATAATAAGTGACTGTGCGCCAACTAACGCATGCCAAGCTAGAATATTAAATATTTCATGCCGATAAAGGTAACGCTTCTTTTGATCTGAATCGAGACTTTACGCAGCGTGTTCGCCTATAATGGGGACGACGGAATAAAATTCAAATACTGCATAGAGAAATTAGTAAAATGAGCCAAAAAGACGATCTCCTCGCCAACGCAGAGGAACTACAGGACGGTCTCCGAAAACTGGGTGGTAATCGGGTGGTGGCGCTGTCTGTTCACAAATCCAAAGAGCTTATCGCAGAGCTTGAAGAAAAAGCAGAGAAACTAGTCCAGCAGGTTTCAGCACTCAGCTAGCCTCCCCGCATACCTCCTCGCATACATTTGGAGCACATGTTAGGAGACTGATCTTCAGAGTAGTCACGGGGATAAGCCTGATGTGCTGCCGCTGGGAACACGCGGCAGCGTTACCTGTCCTGTTTTTGATCTGGAATAGCCAGTTCGGCGATTCTGGGTTTAGGGCCGTTTTCTAGGATCACTTTTAAAATTTAGCTTTACAATCGTTGATAGGCGATGGGGATTGGATGAAAAACCATCAGAGCGTAGAATAGCCGTAAATAATAAGGTCGTTGTCAGTGCAGGTTAGGCTAGGGAAATCTTTTTCAGCGAACATTCTGCCCGGCGGGTAAGATTTTCACTGCAAGCTTAGCGTGCTGAACCCATAATCGAAGGTGAAAAATCATGCTTGTGACAAAACCAACCAATGCTGCGTTGGGCGCAGTTGTTGAAGGTGTAGATTTAACCGAAGGCATCGATTCAGAGACGTTTGAAGAAATAAATCTGGCGTTGTTGAAGCATGAAGTGCTTTTCTTTCACAATCAGCCGATGAAGCCGGAAGTCCACGCCCAACTGGCAAATATGTTCGGTGAACCTCAGTACCATGAAGCCTATCCTCATGTTGACGGGTTTAGCCAAATTACAGTGCTCGAAAATGATAAAGATAATCCCTCCAAAATAGAACAATGGCACACGGATATGACCTTCAGGCCTTGTCCGCCGCTCGGTTCAATTCTGCACGGGGCAATCATGCCTGAAACCGGTGGCGACACAATGTTTGCCAGCATGTCAGCTGCCTTTGATGGACTTTCGGAACCGATGAAGGCATTCCTGGACGGGCTGACAGCAATTCATGATTTCAGCTTTGGCTTTAAAGAAAGTCTTGCGGAACCTGGAGGTAAAGCGCGGCTTGCAGAAATGGTCAGAGACAATCCACCGGTAGAGCACCCGGTGATTCGCACGCATCCCCTGTCCGGCAAAAAGGGGCTGTTCGTCAATTCTCTTTTCACCGTGGCGATTAAGGGGCTTAAGGAAAAAGAAAGTAGGGTGCTACTTGATTTTCTGTTTGAGCACGCGGTGCAGGATGAATATGTTTATCAGTTTTCATGGCAGAACGACTCGATTGCGATTTGGGACAATCGAATTACTCAACACAAACCCGTCAACGATTATTGGCCGCAGCATCGAAGAATGCAGAGGATTACGATCGACGGCGATGCACCTTTCTAAAAAACGTCTGAGAATCATCACACAGACGATACGCTGCGCTAATTTGATGAGCGCCAGCAGCGAACCATTGTATCTTCAGTCGCTGGCGTACATCCGGCATTGCCAGGTGTAAATATCGAATCACACTAAGTTCCCCCGGCTTTGGCGACAGACTGATGTCTGGATTAACGCTGGTCTAAAAAATCGATGATAACAGTCCAGGCAGACTTGTCCTGAATCATGAATAAATGCCCACCTTCAAACCAAGCAAGTTTTGCGTCAGGCATCATTTCCTGCATGAATTCTTGGTTTTTTACCGGGGCAATGCCGTCGTATTTACCGGCACAGATAAGCGTAGGGATGTGGATATCGGGTAATGCTTCCACAACGTTATGCTCGGCTCTCGCCATCAACTGTCGTTTTGCACCTGCCTTGAACTCTGGACTTTGATGATCCTCGGGTTTCTTGCTGAGAGAGACCTTGATCATTTCTTCAACGCTTGCAGCATTTGCGGCTTGCCAATTATCATCGAGTCGCTGGTCGTTGGTAGACATCATGTTGCGAATTTTATCAGCCGGAGACCAGGTTTCAGGCAAATGATGTAAGGGATAACTTGCCATATCGGGGCCGCCAGGCGATGTGCAACAAAGCACCATTTTGTTAACTCTTGCCGGATTCTGGACCGCCAGATTGAGCGCAACCATGCCACCGAAGGAGGTGCCGATGACATCGGCGGTTTCCCAACCGAGCTCATCCATCAATTGGACCGCATCATTGGCATATTCCAGCATGGTGTAGTCCGATAGTGGCTTTTCGGTTTGGCCTAGTCCTCGTTGGTCAAAGGTCAGCACCTGATGTGTCTTTGCCAACGGACTATCGAGCACGTTAGGTTTTGTTCGAAGGTCCGCACCAGTGCCACCGATATACAGCACGTTGTTACCTCGCCCTTTGAGCTCGTGATAAATCCTGATGTCAGACTGCGTTGTGAATGGCATGTAAATCTCCGTCGTATGAGCGCTGCGGTCGTCTCTTCAATGTTGAGTTTGAGCTCAGTGCATTCCAATATCTGTTAGCCGAGTTCACGGTTCGTTCGAGCAACGTTTCCAGTGAATCATATCGAGATGTGGTTTTTCAATGAGCATCAGAGTTACATTAACCCATTGCCTCAACGCATTGCCTCAGGACTTCTTTCTTATGTTTCCAAGCAAGTTTCGCAGAGCAGCACAAAACTTCTCGGGCTGTTGCAAAAACAAATGATGATGTGCGTCTGGTATGCCCGTTAACAGGTCTTGTGGAAAGAGTGATGTTAGCCGTTTGATATTTTCCGGAGGAAAGAAAACGCTTTTTTCTCCATAGATGAAACCTGCAGGACAAATCATTTCGCTCACCATCGTCACCGCATCTGGTAACGCCTCTGCCGAGACTTCATTCATCTTGGCGAAGACTGCAGGGTCTAGTTTGAAACTATATCCGGCATTGTTTTGCCTGAGTGAATGTCCGGCGATGTAGTGAGTGATGTAAGCAGGCGGAGAAGGTTGGGCGGGTCGCAAGCGAAATCGGCGTATGCCCGTCTCGATGGATGCATAAATCCGATCTTTTCTCCTAGGCATCGGCAGCGGTGTGCGCTTTCCACGAGAACGACTGATGTTCGAATCCACAATGACGATACCACCGAGGCGGTCTCCGTAGAGATGTCCACATATCCGTGTCATGGTGCCACCCAGACTGTGACCAACGACGATTGTGTCCTCGCCGAGCGCTTGCGCGACAGTAAAAATCTCCTGTGCGAAAGTCCTAGCGGAGTAAGCGTCCCGATGGTCACTGTCTCCAGCGCCACTCATATCCATCGCAGCGACTTTATATTTATCAATAAAAGCGGGCGCGATGAAGTCCCACCAGTGAGCATGTGCCGCATGGCCATGAACGAACAGGAGTCCTGGTTTAGCTTCCTGATCATTCCAGCTCTGATAGTGGATGCGGGCACCGGCGACCGTTATCCAATGATCATTTCGTGCTAAAGTCGTATATTGCTGGAACCAGTCTGGGGCATCTGTTGGATGTTCTGTCATGGCGACAGAGTATATAGAAACATTTTATGCTGAGACACTTTAAGCCGGCATGCTTTCAGTGCCAGGCAAATGAACACAGGTTGGCCACTTCATGAGAAACCCCTGGAATAATCGAACCGCAGTTTTTGCCGTCATGGTCGCTTTTGTTGCTGGGGTGATCATCGCTTTGGCATTTAGAGAAGGTAACAACACGTCCACAGGCATCGTCGATAGCAGCGAGCAGCTTGCGCCAATTCACTGGCGGGTACCGGTGGCTTTTGGTACTAACCTTCCAGCGCTTGGTGACAATATTTTAATTGTTGCTGAGATGATCGAAAAGGCGACTAATAAGAGAATCAAGTTTGAGCTTTTCGAGCCGGGCATGATAGTGCCCCCCTTCAGTATTACAGAGGGTGTCAAAGGTAAAAAAATTGATGCGGGTTATACCTGGGTGGGCTATGACTCAGGGAAAATCCCCGCTACGCCGCTAATTTCAGCGGTCCCATTTGGTATGGAACCTTGGGAATTTGCTGCCTGGTATTTTGAAGACGAAGGCAAGGCGTTAGCTGAGGCGTTGTACAAGCCTCATAATGTGCATCCCGTATTGTGTGGCCTAGTGAGCCCTGAGACGGCTGGCTGGTTCAGGGAGCCGATCAACACGCTAGAAGATTTTAAAGGATTGAAAATCAGGTTTGCCGGACTTGGTGGCGTGGTACTGCAAGAACTGGGAGCGTCTGTTACGCTGATTCCCGGCGGTGAAATATATCAGGCGCTGGAGAAAGGCGCGATTGACGCAACGGAGTTTTCGCTGCCGGTTGTTGATCAAATGTTGGGGTTCGACAGGGTGGCAAAATACAATTATTTTCCCGGTTGGCACCAGACATTCACCAGTGCTCACTTGGTTGTTAACCTAGATACTTGGCAAGCCTTGCCTGCCTCTGATCGGGCGCTGATAGAAATGGCTTGTACAGCTGGTGTTATACGAAACCTTGCCCGGGGTGAAGCGCTTCAGGGTGAGGTGATGAGCGGTTTCAAGGATAAGGGTGTTACGCCTAAAAAATTACCACTGACGATATTGAAGCAACTGCAGTCTGTCACAACAAAGGTACTGGAGCAGGAAGCGGCCAAGGACGAAGACTTTGCGCGAATCTGGGCGTCCCAAAAAACATTCATGGCGAAATATAAAATCTGGAAAGACCATGCCTATCTGCCCCGAGATTTTAATTGATGGATGTTTCTGAGGCATGACGAACCTACCGCATACGAGGCTGTCACAGGCTTTAGATAATATTCTCCGCTCCATCGGTGAGTGGGTGTCTTGGGTTTGGATGTTATTGCTGGCTGTTATTATTGTTAATGTCGTACTCAGATATCTGTTTTCCGAGGGTCGCGTTGAATTTGAAGAGATCCAGTGGCACCTTTATTCCGTGGGTTTTCTGCTGGGTCTTCCTTTTGCCTTTGTTACGGACTCACATATTAGAGTTGATGTATTACGGGAACGCTTCAGCACTCAATTAAAAGCCTGGATAGAACTCTACGGTTTGTTGTTGCTGTTTTTCCCCTTTGTATTGTTGGTCATGATTAATGCAGTTCCTTTTATTGCATATTCCTACACAACATCAGAGATCTCTGAAGCACCCGCGGGTCTCGCTTATCGTTGGCTAATAAAAAGTGTTCTCCTCGTCGGTTTTGTTCTCTTGTTTATTGCTGGGGTTAGCAGGCTCTCGCGGATATTCTCGTATTTATTTGGCTGGCCCGATGTGAAGAACAATGACGCAGGAGAGCCTGATGTCGGTCGGTGATTATCTGTCCATAGCGATGTTTATCTCCTTCATATTGCTGATTTTTACTGGTTTTCCCGTTGCTTGGGTGCTGGGTGGCCTAGCGGTACTCTTTACGGCCATCGGCATTATTCTGAAGATTGATTTTGGCCTGCCAGTAGCGATCGATTGGGATTACAGCTCCCTTGTGGTGGATAGAATTTGGGATGTAATGAACAATTGGGTACTTGTGGCATTACCCATGTTTATTTTCATGGGGCTGATGCTTGATCGGTCCGGTGTGGCGCGTCGTTTGATGACAAATTTTTCACGATTGTTCGGTGGCGTCAGAGGAGGGATGGCACTTTCGGTAGCATTTATTGGCATTCTGTTAGCTGCTTCTACGGGGATTATTGGTGCCTCTGTTGTGTTGTTGGCGCTCCTCGGATTACCTCAAATGGAGAAATTGAATTATCAGCCTGAGTTGGCGGTAGGAACTGTCTGTGCGGTTGGCACACTGGGAATACTCATTCCTCCAAGTATTATGCTTGTGCTGATGGCAGACAGATTGGCAATGCCGGTTGGAGACCTTTTTCTTGGGGCGCTTTTTCCAGGATTGTTATTGGGCGCGTTATTTGTCGCGTATATCATCATTTACGCATGGTTTCGTCCGGAAGTCGCCCCGGTGCCAGCTGACCGGGAGAAAATCAACCTCGCAATTCTGATTGACGTATTCTTTGCCGTTTTGCCTCCGGCGGGTTTAATCATCACGGTGCTCGGTTCCATATTTTTTGGCATCGCAACACCAACAGAAGCTGCGGGCGTAGGTGCATTTGGTGCCACTGCGCTAGCATGGTTCAACAATCAGTTGAATCTAGGAGTTTTTCGCCACGTAATTCAGGAAACAACAAAAACGACTGCTTACATATTTGCCATCTTTTTGGGTGCAACTGCTTACTCTCTCGTGTTGCGTGGACTGGGGGGGGACGAGCTAATAGAAGGATTGTTAAAAGGCCTGCCTTTCGAACCAGTCGGGGTCATTATCGCCATATTGTTTTTCACGTTTATTCTTGGCTTCTTTCTGGATTGGATTGAAATCACGTTGATTGTTTTGCCCCTCGTAAGTCCTGTTGTGGTGGACCTTGATTTCAATCTGGTCTGGTTTACGGTTTTGTTTGCTGTCTGTTTGCAAACATCTTTCCTGACACCGCCGGTGGGATTTTCGATCTTCTATGTGAAAGGGGTTGCGCCAAAGAGCATGCCGGTTTCCACGATCTATCGAGGCGTCATTCCTTTTATTGTTCTTCAGGTAATTGGCCTCTGTATGATTTTTTATTGGCAGGGTATCGTGACTTGGCTGCCTTCGCTTTCGGTTTAGGCGAGTTGTTATCTGTTTTTAAGGTATCGTCTGCTTTTTAATCGGTATCGTAGTTTAGTTTCCATTCTTTGCCACACAGGTGGTCGAGATTCGCCGTACGATTGCGTCCGTGGCGTGACGCCCTCGAGGGCTTTTAGCCAATCGTCGTCTTCTTCATATCCATAGTCTCGAACGATTCGTTTCAGTTGTGGGTAATTTGCGAGCTGAAAAGCTAACCGCGGTAAATGTTCTCTCCAGGAAGCCACATTTTGATTTGAGATGGGACGCAAACCCTTCAGCGAAATTTCGGCCTTCTTTGAAGCATTCGCGTGTTTATCGAAGTTCGAAAACAAATGTCGCTGCGTGAGAAAATCAAACGCGTTCACTATTTTTTTTTGTTCTTCATCTGGATCCCTGATCAGGGACTCGTATCTGACTTGAAGGAACCTCGGATGATTCTGTAGTGGTCTGGCGGCGCTTTCGTATCGTTGCCAACGTTCGAAACTGGCGAAATAGACGTCAGACTTGGACGGATGAATACTGGTTATCACCGAGCGAGGATCTCTAAGCATGTAAATGACATAGAGATTAGGGTCACTCATAAAAATGCGTTGCATATGAGTGATATCTGATGGCTTTTTGCTGAGATAAAGGCCTGTAGTTTGTTCGATTGGCTGGAAAATGGATTGTTCATGTTCGCAACGTTGGGTGTAATCAAAACATGCGGCCAGCATTTCCGTCATCAATGTTGTGCCACTTCTGAGGCAGCCTGTGACGTGCAGGCGTATTGTAGAGTCGGTTGTGGGTGCTGTAGGCATTAGTTTTTCTGTGCCTGAGGCCAGGGTTGGATTTTTTCATCCGGTATATTATCTTCGAACTCTTCTTCTTTAAAAACTTTGAAACCACGGGCAAGATAGTTGGTAAGTGCCTGCGGATGATCAAGTGTGCAGGTGTGTAGCGAGACCCGCTTACCCCCCTGTGTCCAGGCTGTGCGGATGGCATCTTCGAGCAGGTTTCTACCATATCCCCGACCGATAAACTCACCAATTAATCCAAAATATGCAATTTTAACATTGCCGTCTCTGTGATTTTTAAGCTCAAAGTATCCGATCGGTGTTCCGTCAAGATAAGCGACCCAGGTAGAGATGTCAGAATGAGAGAGAAACTCTAACCACTGTTGGTAACTCCAAGCGAGACGCATATACCAGCACCATTTTGCGCCAACAGCTAAATAAAGGAATCGATGGAATTCAGGTAGGTTGTGGTTAAGCTTTTTTAACTCGTACGGGCGTTTTGGAGAATCGTGTGCCCCGGGAATCTTGTTGGCATCAGTGATTTCCATATGCCAGACTTTTATCTTTTTTCTCATGAGTGCTCTTGATGGAAAATCAAAAATTAGTAAGCTTGATACTCAGGTGTTTGTTGCCCAGCCACCTGAAAAGGGAATCACCTGCCCAACAATAAAATCACTTTTGTCGGAAGCAAGAAAGAGCGCGAGTTCCGCCGACTCGCTTGTTTTGGCTACACGCCCCCTTGGTACATTCCTCTTGAGATGATTCTGGAATTTTTCAGTACTAACAAGTTCCTCAGGAAAGTACACAGGATTACTCACATAATTCTGAGCCACGGCATTTATTTGGACATTTGTTGGTGCAAATTCAAGCCCGCTGGCTCTGACAAATGCGTTTTGTGCGCCGCGGGCTGAACAGTATGCGGTTGAACCAGGTATGCCCCGCAGCGGTGCAGCGCTTGTAATAGCGACGATTTTTCCTTGTCCTGCGGAAGCCATTATTGGCGCATAGTGCCGCACAAGACACATAAGCGGCTCAACCATCGTATCAAACATGCCTCGCCAATCGTTGTTGTCGATGTTAGCGGTGGGCCCGTTACAGGGTGCATGTGCCAGATTCGCTACGACGATATCAAAGGGGCCACCTGCGGTATTTACGTAGTCGTTAAACTTGTCTCCGGTAGGGACAACACCCGGAATAGCGATAACCTTTGCGCCTTCGTTTTGGAACAATGCCTCGATCCCGGGACCCATATAGTCATCGCTTTGCGTCACCAGTACTTTTTTATCTGCTAGTCGATCATTCATTACGTTTTTCCTGTCTGGCCGGCGGTGATGTCACTAGTTTACTCTGACTGCGTGCTGCTTCAGCAATGCGAGTGGGATTATCTCCAGCGCTTTTTGATGGGTGTTCTCCAGTACGACTTTAGGTGCCATCCCTTTTTCGTGTGCTTCAAGCCATCGACCGGCGCAAAGGCACCACCGGTCCCCTTCGTTCAATCCGGAAAAGCCGAATTCGGGGTGTGGTGTGGAAAGGTCGTTACCTGCGAAGCGTGAGTACTCCAGAAAATCATTGGTCACCTCGATACAAACCGTATGGGAGCCAACATCTTGCTCGCAGGTGTTGCAGCAGCCATCGCGAAAGAAGCCGGTGAGAGGGTCGATACTGCAGGGTGTGAGTTCGCGTCCAAAGACATTGAGCGATTCAGCTTTTTGAGGGTGATTCATGTTGAGTGCTATCCAATCGAAAAAAGAATCTTGCGATAACTTGAGTCATGAATCAATGCGCGATCAAATTTGAGCGCTGGTATTGCTTACAGCAGCTTTAATGACTTCCGCGAAATCTTCTGAATCTATTGGCATTACTTTCGATAGATTTAGCGGACTGCTCTCCCGCGATTTTGGTGATTTCCTCCATAGCACGGCTTCTTGTTTCCTCAATCATTTCGCTGCGCTGGTTCCGGGTGAGGGATTTGTCTGATCTTATCTCGGAGACCTCTGTTTCTGTAGCTCGCGAAATTTCGTAGACCTCGGTAATTTCACTTGTCGTGTTACCGTAGCGCTCACCAATTGTAAGCAGAGATCTATAAGCTGGATCCTGAGACCGCTCAAACTCTTTATACCGTTGATCTCCGAGGTAGTTTTTGATTTCTTCGTTGCTTGCTGTTCGCCTCTCTCGATAAGATTGACGGTCCTTGAGTTTGGTGAACTCGCTGCCTTCGTTGTTACGCCTTATCGTAAAAATGTCCCTGAATTCTAGTTCCGAGTAATCAAAGGTTGCCATCGTCTCCGTCATGCGAGCCGCAAGTCTGGATTCGCGTAATTCATATTCAGTAAACTCATCTGCGGTGAGTATTGCTCGCAGGGAAGCCTCAAGCTCCTCTGCCTCGCGGAACCTGTCATCCCTCATTTCAGTGATAAAGCCGCCCCGCGAACGTTGAAGGGCTGACATGCTGGCGCGCTTGCGAGTTTCGTCAACAGCGATCTGTTTGTCAGAGTCTAGAAAGGATAGCGAGTCATTCAAAGGTTTGAACAGAGTTTCGAATAGTGGGTCTTGAATGATGTCGGCGCCGAATATGCTAACGAGCATGAGTCGCTTGTTTGCCAGTTCGTTCAACATAAGGTCGCTGGCAGACTGATCAGTTTTTGTTTCAAGCCAGTAAGGAGCTGGGTCACGCGCTTGGGTGGAAAGAAGCTGGTCGCGAGAGATAGTGGCTAAAACGATTTGCCTGACGAGGTCCTCAGGGTAGGATTGCGATCGCAGCAGATCAGCCAAGTCTGCATAGTTTTCACTTTCCCAGACTTCAGGGAGTGCGACTGTGCCTGCCGACGCGATCTTTAAGTCCGGTGCTATGGCAGAAGGCGTCTGAATCACGTTGTCTTCGGAAAGTAGCGTCGTCGACATTGTAGATGCAGGGGACAGCTCAGGTTTGGAATACGTCGACACGCCATCGTTAAAGTTTTTGTAGAAATAGAACAAAAAACTGAAGTTGGCTGTGACGGAGGCAATGATGATGAAGTTTTTAATCATACCTTTTATACGTGCAGTTTGAGGTTTGTCGTCTATGGTAATTAAATTAATCAGAAATTAGGTAGCGTCTGCCTGATTCCATACAGCGTCTACCGGCTATTTGTGCGCTAAACTGGGTCTGATTTACCCTCAGGATTATAAACGTCTCGGCTCGAATCAACCGATGTTAGTGAAGTCGGACTTTCTAAGCGCACAGTGAGACGTCAGAGAGGCGTAGCTGTTGTCGGTTTATCCGAAGTATTTGATGTTGTCACGACAAGCCGAAGTTAAGCTGTTTGAAGTTCCGAGCGGGGCAAGCCCGAACCAGTTCAGGGATTGACGGGTTGGCGCTGACCAGTGTGTAAAAGGCCGTTAGATTCTCCTTCAGTGTTACGGTGACGCACAAAACTTGAAGCATCACTAGGACAAGCAACGGTGCTACCTGCTTCGTTGTCTGTGCCTGTTCCCTCGGTCATTACCCCCTCTTCTGCTGTTGTCACTTCTTGGTGCTTTTGGACGAGGTGGTTTTGAATAGGGAGGTGGTTGCACAAGTAACGCTTCGGGAGGCTGAAGGCACTTCAGCGCATCACCTAACAATGCTTCGATGTTGGGAAGCATAAAAGAGTCATCTTCACATGCGAGACTAATAGATACGCCGTCAGCGCCCGCTCTGCCGGTTCTGCCAATTCGGTGAACATAGTCCTCTGAGTCTTCCGGCAGGTTGTAGTTTACAACATGAGAAATGCCGTCCACGTGAATGCCTCGGCCTGCGACATCCGTCGCCACAAGGACTTTAATTTCTCCTGACTTGAACTTGTCTAGCGTACTTATGCGTTTTTTCTGAGGTACCTCGCCCGTGAGCAGGCCAGAGTTAATATTATGCCGATTAAGTTTTTCCTCAAGCATTCTGGTTTCGTCTCGTCGATTGACGAAAACAATGATTCGATCAACATCGCCGCTCATAATCAGATTGTACAGAACGGTATATTTTTGATCCGCAGAGGTCAGGTACACCAACTGTTCGACGGAGTCGACGGCAATCTGGTCGGGTGCTATTTCAATTCTTACGGGGTCCAGCGTCCAAGTCGCGGAGAGCCTCTTTATATCTTCGCTGAAAGTTGCGCTAAATAACTGCGTTTGCCGGTTTTGCTTCTTTGGTGTTCTTTGGATAATGGCTTTCACATCAGGTATGAATCCCATGCTTAACATCCGGTCGGCTTCGTCTATGATCAGCATCTCAACCTTAGAAAGATCAATCACCCGAGAGCGGCAGAAGTCGAGTAGTCGGCCAGGTGTCGCAATAACCAAATCGACATTGTTGAGCAATTGCTTCTTCTGCTTTTCGTAGTCGATTCCACCCACGGTCGCGACAACGTCAAAATCCGCATACTCAGATAATTGTTCCGCATCACTGGCGATTTGCATGACAAGCTCCCGCGTGGGTGCAATCACCAATGAGAAAGGTGTGCCAGGGGGGCGTTTTTCATGTTCGGGATTTTCAATGTGATAAGTAATCACTGATAAAAGGAAGGCCGCGGTTTTTCCTGTCCCAGTTTGAGCCTGCGCAATGATGTCTGAACCATCTAATGAGTGCGGTAAGACCTCGTTTTGAACAGGTGTGCAACTTTGAAAGCCAAGCTTCTGAATTGCTTGCTGCAAAGGGAGTGGCAGATCCAGAACAGCAAAGTCTTCCGGCAAAGATATGACCTCTGGTGGCTTCTCTTTGCGTGATGATTTTTTTGATTTACTCTGGCCGGCGTTTTTTTTGCCCTGTGTCTTATTTTGCTTCTTGTTGTTTGAAGCAGGCTGGTTCGATGGAACCTCCGATTCTGCGGATTGTTCTTCACGACTGTTGCGACTGAATAGCTTTTTTAAAAAACTCATATCGTTTGTTGTTTCACACTCGAATGAAAAAGCAACTGAGTTGAATATTTCAGCTCGTTAACTCTTAAGGTAATGGCGAACAGACGCCAATTGAACACACACTACGAAGACTTCGAGGGCTTGTTGCAACGAATCTAGTGCTGGAAATGTTGGTGCCAGTCTTATATTTCTGTCTTCGGGGTCTAATCCGTAGGGAAAAGTCGCACCAGCGGGCGTCAGTCTAACACCAACATTCGCCGCAAGCGTGATAATTTCCTTCGCCTGACCCGGAATTGCGTCGAAAGAGACAAAATAACCACCATTAGGGCGGCTCCATTCCCCGATTCTCTTGCCAGCTAGGTATTTACTGAGGATCTTCTCTGTGAGTGCAAATCTAGGTTTCAACAAAGCGGCATGCCTTGCCATATGGCGGGCGATGCCTGACATGTCTTTCAGGAATAGTACGTGGCGGAGTTGGTTTACCTTGTCAAAGCCAATCATCGTCTCCGAAAGGTGTTGCTCGAATTCACCAAGTTTTTCTCGGGATGTGCCAAGAAAAGAAATGCCAGCTCCCGCAAAAGTTACTTTTGAGGTGGAGCCAAACAGAACCATGCTGTCGTTGGTGTCGTGATGACGCGCCAACGCCATAAGATTCGCCAATTGATCTGGTGCATCGCTTAGGTGGTGAACAGCATAGGCGTTGTCCCACATGATCCTGAAATTATCACCGCTGATTTTCGGTAACATTGAGAATCTTTTTACCGCTGTTTCTGAATAGGTTGTGCCGGTTGGGTTCGAGTATTTAGGCACGCACCAAATACCTTTTATTGATGGATCCTGTTGAACTAATCGTTCGATTTGATCGAGATCCGGATCTTGCCCATTAAACGAGACCGGAATCATTTCGATATTGAAGTGTTCGCAAAGCGTGAAATGTCTGTCGTAGCCGGGAACTGGGCAAATGAACTTTACACCTTCCGGACATTCTTGTTTCCAGATTGGTTGCATAAAGGCCAGATACTGATGCATGAGGGTGAGGCTGGCATTACCGCCAACCAGAATCTCATCTGCATTTGTTTCCAGAATGCTCGCGCCAAGTGCTCGTGCCTCGGGTATTCCCAACAAACCGCCATAATTTCGGACGTCAGTGCCATCTTGAAGAATGTACTGCCCCTTTAAAATGCCGTCTAGTTCATTGGAAAGATTCAGTTGTTCGGAAGAAGGTTTCCCTCTGGTTAGGTCGAGTGCCAGCTTAGCCGCGGCGATTTCGTCATATTTTTGAACAAGCGTTATTTCAAGCGCCTCGAGCTCAGTTCGAGACATTGCGCCGTAGCTGTGCGGCTGATTTGAGGTTGTCACGAGTTTTTTCCTGAATTAATTGTAGACTATGAGAGTGAAAGCCCGGTGAGTTCATCGACACCGAGCATCAGGTTTAGATTCTGTACAGCCGCGCCAGACGCCCCTTTCCCAAGGTTATCAAGGCGCGCTATCAGCAGCATCTGGTGACTGTTTCCATATACGAAAAGATCGATTCGATTGGTATGGTTGGCTCCCTGTGGATCAAGAAATCCCTTTTCCAATGAATCATCAGTGTTAGGTTTATGTACAGTTACGCAAGGTTCGTCTTTGTATCGATCCTGAAGCGTCAGGTGAACTTGTTCGAGACTATCAATGCGGTCCATTGCCTGCTCGGTGACAGGAATGTTAACGAGCATTCCCTGATGGAAGTGGCCTACCGAGGGCATAAACATTGGCTTGCGGGCGAGTCCGGCATGCAACTGCATTTCAGGCAAGTGTTTATGTTGCAGTTGAAGGCTGTATGGGCGTGAGTACCAGAGATTATTAGGGTGTGTGGTTGCTCGTTCTTCATAGTCTTCAATCATTGTTCGGCCACCTCCCGAGTACCCGGAAACCCCGTGCGCGGTGAAATCCGATTTTGGGGACAGCAACTGCGCATCGATCAGAGGACGCATCGCGAGCAAAAAAGCAGTTGACCAGCAGCCAGGATTCGATACCCGCTTGCTGTTTTGAATCTGATGGCGCTGCTCTGTGGCGAGCTCGGGTAAACCAAAATTCCAGGAAGGGTCGACTCTATGGGCTGTACTCGCGTCGATGAATTTTACCGGCGCATCTTCGGCGAGTTCGACAGATCTTTTTGCGGCATCATCAGGTAAACACAAGATGACAACGTCGGACGACTTAATGATCTCTTGTTTGATGCTTTCGTCTTTGCGTTCAGTATCATTTATGTCGACCAGGTCGATATCTTCCCGTTGATCCAAGCGTGCTCGAATCAATAGACCGGTGGTGCCTGCCTGACCGTCGATGAAAACTTTGTGCATGTCTGTGGTGCTCGTAGCAAATTACAACGCGGGCGATTTTAGCATGAATCTGGTTCGTTCCAGAATGCCAGTGTGCTTATTATCTAGTGGTGATCTTGTGCTCTGGAGGCACCGACGCGGGTGGGCAGCCAAGCTTGCTCAGAATTATTCGCAGGTCGGAAGCGTCGCTAACGGTGCTGACGCCAAGATCGATATCTTGTTTACAGATCCATCCGATTGGCTGTGAAGGGTAGTGTTTATCCCTCATATAGTGGACAAACTTGAGCGTTCGAAATCCGTCGAACCAATCACGCAGAAATTTTACAAAGACTTGTCTGGATTTGAGTCGATGTTTTTGTTTTCCAATCTCATCAAATGCACCTGTTTCAGCACCCCAGTCCGCCAGCAGATCATCATGGCGGAATGTATGCGCGACATTGTTTTCATCCCAGATGAGCGGTAAGCGTGCTAACAATGCTTTGAGTAACTCAAAGATTGCCGGCTGATAGTACAAATTTTCCTCGATTGGGTTGCTTAGACGCTGGATACGGTCGATGCTGGAACCGGTACCGAAGGGCGTACGATGTGAAACGCGAGCATCAAGCTCAATGGGGGCGCTGCTGGAGGATAAAACGAGACCGGTTTTTGCCAGCTTGTTTAGCAGGTAAAAGTCCTCTCCCGCGAGTCTTTTTGGTGTTCCCCGCACTAACGCATAGTCCTTGGCGTTGACCGCAATGGTGCTCCCTACCGTATGAAAGGCATAAGGGCTATTGGCATGTTTTAATCGATTCACATAGTAATATAGCGATATTTCATACAGTAACATGGCTCGAACTTGGGCTTGAACTTGGGCTTGAGTCTGGGCTTGATAAGGCGCGTCTTTTATCGAGGTCTCTTCACCTGCTGAAGGCGCTTGATCCGAGCGTAAAACGTGCCGGAATGGTCTGACTATTGCTGCGACTTTCTTGTCCGAAGCCGTGTTTAGTTGAGATGCATCGAAGTAGTCCGCAGGCAGCTCGGCATCTGCGTCGGTATTGTTGATGAAAGGGTTTGTAACCAGTCCTGACCTGATCATAGAAAGCGCAATGTCGGCACCAATTTTTCGCGCGAGTCCAACGCCTTCAGTTTGCTTGAATATCCAGTTTTTAGACACCCGGTCAACGATAAGGCAGTCGATTGAGCTATTGAGTCGGGAAAGATAAAGGTTGCCACTATTGAGCAGGTGAGAAGATATTGCTTCAGTGAGTAACCGCTCTGTTTCGTGATCATCCTCGTCGCTAGTGTTTAAAATGAGAATGACAATCATCCTAGCCGTTAAATTGCGCCAGACCTGCTGTATCTCGCGCCAGTCTTCATCTCGTGCAGGAATAACAAGACAGTGTTCGTACGCGATTTTTGCTGTCATACCAGAATTCGGGTTTGAGTCTGAGAATAGCTCAACGACCCGACCCGCTTCTGGTTCTGCGTAACGATTGAGATATTTTTCGATTTGTTTATCAGCTGTTATGGTGATTGCTCACCTCCAGATATGCCTAATGCAAGCGAGCTCGGATCTCTAGACTCGATACAACCTCGGACTCTATTCGCAACCATTCGGTCAGCCTGTCGTCTACTTCATGTTTCGTGAAATACTTTAAGGCAAGATCGATAAACAAGTGGTGGTGATTTCTTTCAGATCGGGCAAGGGTTGCGTAGAACACCTGTATTTCCGGATCAACGTTTGCCTCCGCAATGCGGGCAAAGCGTTCTGCGCCTCTGGCTTCAATCACCGCCGCGGAGAGAAGTCTGTCTAAGAAGTACAGATCTGAGCCTTCTCGCAGGTGTTTACGGAGTCGGTTAACGTACGGATCTTTTTCATCTGCAGAAGGTGATATGCCCAGATTTTGCATCAGTCTGACAACCTGGCGAAAGTGGTTAAGTTCCTCCAGCGCAAGGTCAATCATTGCTGTTAAAACGTCTGGCTTATCCGGATAGTGCGTGACCATAGACATCGCCATGGCAGACGCCTTACGTTCATTTGCCGCATGGTCATTGAGAAATGCATTAAAATCATTCAGAACTGCGGACAACCATGCATCAGAAGAGGCGATGCCCAATTCACCGTAGTAAGTTTGTTCTGAGCGCGCGACGGCTGTCATAGCACTTCCTGAAAGAAGGCGGATATCTCTGTGATCTCCTCCAGACAAACCTGATGCTCCATCGGGTAATCAAACCAACGTACATCAAAACCTAGACGGATGAGATTTTCTCTTGAGGTCGCTGCTCGGCTAATTGGGATCACTTGGTCATATGATCCGTGAGCCATCAGGATGGGTATCGCTAAATTGCTATCGCATAGCGCTTGTTCAGCTGAAGCGAAATCATTCAGATATGTGGACAAGGCGACGACGCCTGCCAGTCGATGCTCGCACCGAATAGCGGTGTGAAGTGCTACTACGCCACCTTGAGAAAACCCCGCCAGAATAATTTTGTGACTTGGAATTCCCCGGGCCATTTCCTGATCAATAAAATCTCGTACGTAATTTGCCGAGGTCTCAATGTCATGGCCGTCGCCTTTCTCGCTATGGAAAGAGAAATCATACCAGGCGCGCATTTCATCTCCTTCATTAACGCTCACAGGGCGAATCGGCGCATGTGGGAAAATAAATCTTATAGGTAAGGCGTCAGGTAAGTTCAGCTCAGGCACAATCGGCTCGAAATCGTGACCATCGGCTCCAAGTCCGTGAAGCCAGATGACGCTTGCTACGGCTTCTTGCTCTGGCTGAATTTCTACATGTTCGAGAAGTGTAGGCATTGTGTTTTCCTTATCTTAAAACGGAGAGCTGACAGCGGCTGTTTGGCATTGACAATGCCGCGCGAGATCGGGTTAGCGAGAGGCTGTAGCAGCTCAAATAAGTACGTGATGTGGTTAAACCTGAATGATATAGAATTCGTCGTAAAAAGTCCGCTAGCTGTCTGTGACAGCTTTCGGTATCTGGTGTTTTACCGTGAAAGAAACCGCGAAAAATCAACTCCTTGGCTTTTAGTCGGCAAGCGTGCAAGGTGCCCACTTCGCAGCATCTAAATGATAGACAAGACACAAAAATATCCCTATGGAGGGTATTGTGTGGCGCTTCCATATGAGGCTAATTTCCCTCTCCGGAACGAGAATAGCGCCCTGCACATCAATTAGTCAGATAAAAGCAGGCAAAAGAGTCGGCGGAGATAGCGAATTGTTGATACATCAGTGGGATTCCGCCTATAGTTCTTTTAAATTTGATCACGTAAAAGAATATCTAAACTAAAAGGAGTGCTAAATGGGACCGTTAACAGGTTTTCAAATAATAGAGTTGGCAGGTATTGGCCCAGGTCCTTTCTGCGGCATGATGCTGGCAGATATGGGTGCGGAGGTGATTCGTGTCGATCGTGCGGGTTCATCCAGCCGCCGAAATATTGACGTATTGAATCGCGGGCGAAAGTCGATAGCGGTTGACCTGAAAAGCCCCGCTGGGAAAGAGCTTGTGCTAAAACTCTGTGAATCTGCTGATGGTTTGTTCGAAGGTTTTAGACCCGGTGTTACCGAGCGATTGGGAATCGGTCCTGAGGAATGTTTGGGGCGAAACGAAAAACTTGTCTATGGTCGAATGACAGGTTGGGGGCAGGATGGGCCAATGGCCAACGCCGCGGGTCACGATATTAACTATATCGCACTGTCCGGCGCGTTGGGTGCGATCGGTAACCAGGGTGGTAAGCCTGTTCCTCCTCTCAATCTTGTTGGGGATTTTGGTGGCGGCGGCATGTTGTTAGCATTTGGCATGGTCTGTGGCATGTTGGAGGCTCAGAAGTCCGGAAAGGGTCAAGTTGTCGACTCTGCGATGGTCGACGGTGCAGCGACCTTGATGTCAATGTTCTTCACAATGCGGGCAGCAGGGATATGGAAAGACGAGCGTGCCAGTAATATGCTCGATGGTGGTGCACACTTTTACGATACTTACGAGACCAGTGATGGTGGATATATTTCGTTAGGTTCGATCGA
This sequence comes from uncultured Gammaproteobacteria bacterium, assembly GCA_913050215.1. GTDB lineage: Bacteria > Pseudomonadota > Gammaproteobacteria > Pseudomonadales > Azotimanducaceae > UBA4582. The sequence goes on along the minus strand of CAJXBG010000014.1, from coordinate 25,064 downwards.
GCCTCAGTTTTATGCGTTGTTGGTGGAAAAAGCCGGTCTAGACGCCGAGGATTTTTCGGCGCAAATGGATCAGTCTCGTTGGCCTGAGTTCAAAGAGAAACTCACCACTGTGTTCAAGTCTAAAACCCGTGATGAATGGTGCGACATTATGGAGGGTTCAGATGTTTGTTTTGCGCCTGTATTGGGACTCGGCGAAGTTGCTGATCATCCCCATAACAAGGCACGTGGAACATTTGTTGAGATGGATGGCGTTGTACAACCGGCACCATCGCCCCGGTTTAACAGGACCAAACCTGCTCTGACCCATAGCTCACGTATCCCCGGACAAGATGGCAGGGAAGTGCTGTTGGGAGCGGGTCTTAGTGATAGTGAAGTTGACGAGTTGATTTCCCAGAAGGTTGTCACCTTGCCCGAGGCGCATTAAAGGCTGGAAGCGGATCTCTCCCGCTTCCAATAGATTGAAGGGTGTGCCAATAGTACGCCCTGCAATCATTTTTTGTTTACAGTGACGTGCAGGTTGCACGGTAAGCTACCTTCTAACGCATTAAAGAATCTGCTCACTGGCGTCATTTGTTCCTTTTAATATGACGCTTTCTCACTATTGCCTAACGAATCTGAGTGGTTTCGGTCAAAAATATCGCTTTTCTGGTTGAAAGTAGTCGATTTTTTCAAAATTTAAGTTAGAATTGCGCCACTTTGTAATTGGCCGGTGTCTGACAACGTAAGCCTGTCAGTGCCCGATTACGAAAACGAACCGCTTGGTGTCAGTTAAATCCACCGTACGACAGGGTTCGTCACTCAATTAATCCACCCGCAAGATGCGGAAAATTAAAGGCATATAATTATGAGCGTAGAACTACTTGATACTTCTCGATTCCATGGGTTCAGAGTTAGGCGTCAAATTGCAGGAAAAACTTACCAAGAGTACTTTTCGCTGAAAGAAAATGGTAAGCGGGTCCGCGGGGCTGCGCGAGCAGCAGTTAAGGCGGAAGCTGAAGCTAGGGATGCTGTTCTGGAAAAAATGCAGGCGAAAGCGAAAGCTGAAGCTGCAAAAACAGCGCTGTTTGACAAAAACGGCAAGGTGCGCGGTATTTTGTTTAGAATGAAAACCGAAAAAAGCGGTACCAGAACACCCGTATTCCAGATTGGCATTATGTCGGCAAAAGCCGGCAAGATTGTTAATACCACCGTTTCAATCAATCTTCACGGATTGGAAGGCGCATGGGCCAAGGCCGTAGGTTTTTATATCGATCACAAAAAGATTTCTAAGCGAGCAAAGATTTACCAGCAGCTGATGAATGCACAGCCTACCAAGGCACAGCTAGCCGCAATGAAGCGTAAGCGTAAGAAAAAGTAAGCGCGTTAATTGATGAGAAAGGGGCCAATTGGCCCCTTTTTTTTGCCTGCTTGTCGGAGGTAGTTCTTTTTCTGGCACGCTGATTATTGTTATGGTGGACGTTTCTTAAGTTGTGGAGCAAAAAGTTGTCGCAGGTTCAATCAGATTCGGACAAAAAAGCAGTAATGGGGGAGAAATACAAAGCAGCCTTCGCTGAATCACTCCAGCAACCAGCGGAGTTTTGGAAAGCTCAGGCTGACTCGATAGACTGGTTTCGAAAACCCGAAAACATTCTCTCCAGAGGAGAAAATGGCAATGATGTCTGGTTTGCGGATGGTGAGCTAAACACGGCGCATATTGCGCTAGATTTCCATGTCGACAACGGCCGGGCAGATCAGCCTGCATTGATTTACGACTCTCCTGTCACGAACACCATTCAGACCTATACCTATAGAGAGCTGAGAGACAATGTCGCACTTTTTGCTGGCGCGCTTGAGAACCTCGGTGTCGTAAAGGGCGATAGAGTTATCATTTATATGCCGATGATTCCTGAAGCGGCCATAGCGATGCTCGCCTGTGCGCGTATAGGCGCAGTGCACTCAGTGGTCTTTGGCGGCTTTGCTGCACGGGAGTTGGCGACGAGAATTGATGATTCTGAACCTCGGGTTCTGCTGTCTGCTTCCTGCGGTATTGAGTTCGCGAACACGATTGCCTACAAACCGCTTATTGATGAAGCGATTGAACTCGCATCTCACAAGCCGGAAACCTGCGTCATCCTTCAGCGCCCGCAATGCGAGGCTGCGATGGGTGCACGCGATCTTGATTGGTATCAGGCGTTGACTGACGCGAATGGTAAAATGGCGAATTGCGTGCCGATGTTGGCGACTGATCCCCTTTACATTCTTTACACTTCTGGTACGACCGGTAAACCCAAGGGTGTTGTGAGAGACAACGGCGGTCACGCGGTGGCGCTGCAATACAGTATGAAAGCTGTTTACGGTGTAGAAGCTGGCGAGGTTTTTTGGGGCGCATCGGATGTTGGATGGGTGGTTGGTCATTCGTATATTGTATATGCGCCTCTGTTTGCGGGTTGTACAACGATATTGTTCGAGGGTAAGCCGGTTCGGACGCCGGACGCCGGAACATTCTGGCGAATAATTCAGGATCACAAAGTGAATGTTTTCTTTACCGCACCCACCGGATTTAGGGCGATGCGCAAGGAAGACCCGAACAGCGAACTTTTGAAGAAATATGATATCTCGTCTCTAAGGACACTGTTCGTGGCAGGTGAGCGAACGGACCCGCCTACCTACCACTGGCTACGGGAGATATTACAAATACCTGTCATTGACCACTGGTGGCAAACGGAGACGGGATGGCCCGTCGCAGGCAATTTGATGGGGCTTGACCCCGCGGGCACAAAAGCTGGGTCGGTCAGCTTTCCGGTGCCAGGCTTTAACGTTCAAATTTTGAGTGAAGCGCATAAGCAAGAAGCGGCCGGCGAAGAGGGTGACGTTGTCATCAAGTTACCTTTACCGCCTGGTTGTTTGCCTACCGTGTGGGGTGATCATAATCGTTATCACGATGCATACATGACGCTACACCCTGGCTACTATCATACCGGCGATGGAGGTTATTTTGATGAGGACGGCTACCTATACATTATGGGAAGGACCGATGATGTAATTAACGTCGCGGGTCACCGACTTTCGACAGGGGAAATGGAAGAGATTGTGGCTGCGCATCCAGCGGTGGCTGAATGTGCTGTGATAGGTATCGAAGATCCAGATAAAGGTCAGATTCCCATGGCGCTATTGTTACTAAAGGATGGTATCAATGACACTCACGAAAAGATCAAGCTCGATTTGACCGCGCTGGTTCGAAAAGAAATTGGTGCATTTGCCAACTTCAAACAATCCATTGTTGTTGATCGTTTGCCCAAAACCCGCTCTGGCAAAATACTACGCCAAGTCATGCGAAAGATCGCTGATAAGCAGCCCTTTGAGCCACCAGCTACGATCGATGACCCGATGATCCTGACGGAGATCGAAGCAGCGCTGGTTGAAAATGGTATTGGCATGATTGGTCGGCGCGACTAATAGCGTCATCGAAGTACTGTTATCAAAGTGATTCCATCGTACAAGTTAATAGTGATCTGGAGAATTTAAAATTATGTCTACGGTTTTGATTACAGGCGCTAGCTCGGGTTTTGGGCGTGCCTGTGCGGAAAAGTTTGCCGGCGGGGCTAACAAATTGATTCTTGCTGCTCGTCGGCAAGACAGGCTTGAAGCTTTGAGGTCCAAATTGTCGGTTCAAACGGAAGTCCACACGATGACACTTGATGTCCGTGAGCGTGAAGCCGTCACTGATCAATTGGCAGCATTGCCTGAGGGTTTCCAGGACGTTGATATTCTTATTAATAATGCAGGTTTGGCGAAAGGTTTGGGTGGGGCAGATTCGGCAGATCTCGATGATTGGGAGCAAATGGTAGACACTAATGTCAAAGGGTTAATGTACGTCACTAGGGCTATATTGCCAGGTATGGTTGCCCGCGGGGGTGGTCACATCGTCAACCTCGGGTCAGTTGCTGCGAATTGGCCTTATCCCGGAGGAAATACGTATGGTGGCACCAAGGCGTTTGTTCAGCAATTTTCTCGTAATATGAGAGCCGATCTCAGTGGTAAGAATATCAGGATCAGTAATGTGGAGCCGGGTATGTGCGAAACGGAATTTTCGGTTGTTCGATTTAATGGCGACGAACGGCAGGCTGAGCAGGTGTACGCAGGCATGAAACCGCTTTCCGCAAATGATGTGGCGGAGATTATTCACTGGGTTACTGCGCTGCCGCCCCATATCAATATCAACCAGTTAGAAGTGATGCCAACGGCGCAGAGTTGGTCACCTTTTACCGTTCATCGAGAAGAGTGATCGTGATGGATTTCCGCGCTATAATAAAATTTTCAAATGGTGGTACGCAGCCGTGAACGTTGTGTTGACCAGGAAGGCATAAATGATCATTGTCCATGGCACATTTCCAGTCAAAGCTGATTATCGCGAAGAAGCGTTGGCATTGATGAAACGAATGTCAGTCGCAAGCCGAGCTGAAGAAGGATGCATCAGCTACGAGTTTTACGTAGGGTTGAGTGATATCAACACACTACTACTTTTTCAGGAATGGGATTGTGTGGACTCTCTGCAGGCGCACTTCGAAACAGAACACATGGAAGAATTTCTCAAAGTACTCCCGGATATTCTCGATGGCGAAGTAATTACCCGGCGTTACGAGGTTAGAGGAACTGGCGAAGGTTATGAGGAAGGTGAATTAGCCTCAGACAGTTTGATAGAGTCTGACTTGCCAGATCGCAGGACAAAAGTAGAGAGCAGACCCAAAATTATTCACTAACAACCCCTCTTCAAATCCCTATTGCCAGCGCTAAGTTTACTATTGCGTGCTAGATCACAATTTCAAGCACCTGCTCAGGTGGTCGACCAATTTTTGCTACACCTCCGCTCACAACGATGGGTCTCTCAATCAAGATTGGTGATGCAATCATAGCGGCGATAAGTTCGTCATCGGTCAGTTCAGTGTCCCCCAAGTTGTTCTCTTTGTATGCGTCTTCACCCTTTCGCATCAGTGCCCGAGGAGCTATGCCCAGTTTGGCCAGAATCGCTTTAAGCTCGGCCTCTGAGGGTGGCGACTCGAGATAGAGCACGATATCGGGTTGTACGTTGTGCTCATTTAATAGTGCGAGTGTTTTTCTCGATTTCGAGCATCTTGGATTATGGTAGATTGTGACAGTACTCATGCTTTCCTCCTTTTATTGTCTGTGAAATTTGGTCTGTCGAGCAGTAATTTGGTATTTTGTTGGCGACAATCTTATTGTGCGTTCGCAGATGCCTCAAGTTGAACGCACCTATACTAGTCAGGGTCAATCATGGGGTTTATCGAACAGTATATAAAAGTTCCGCCGCTATTCCGGCAGATATGGGCGTTTTTTTGCTTGATGTCGGAAAGGTTTATTGAGGATAGCTGTCGTTCCACCGCCGCCGCATTAACGTTTCAGACATTGTTTGCGGTTGTCCCTTTGTTGACGGTGATGTATACCATCTTTAACGCTTTTGAAGCGTTTGATGGCCTGTCCGGCACCGTGCAAGAATTTATTTTCACTAACGTTGTGCCGGAAAATGTTGCTGTCGTTCGAGAGTACCTGGATGAGTTTTCAACTTCAGCGACAAACCTCGGGGTCCCTAGCGGCATTCTCGTGTCAGTTACGGCTCTGCTGATGTTGTTTACAATTGAACGTACATTTAACGACATTTGGAGAGTGAAGGAGCCCCGCCACGGTTTTCAACGTTTCCTTGTTTACTGGGCAATACTCACATTGGGACCGGCTGTGTTGGCTATCACAGCTTACACATTGACTCAGCCTCTTATTAGCGACGTCACGGAGATTACTGGGCTCATACAATATTTACCCGTTTTGCTAAGTGTGTCGATGTTTACGCTACTATACATGGCTGTGCCAAACTGCGCCGTATCGTTTAAGCACGCGCTTATCGGGGGTGTTGTTGTGTCGATCATCTTCTTGTTGGCGCGGTCGCTGTTTGGATTCTTTATGGCGAACTCCAATTTCAAATTAATTTATGGCACCTTTGCCGCTTTGCCACTATTTTTGCTGTGGATATATATATCTTGGACGATTGTTTTGCTCGGCGCGGAACTAGTGAAGGGGCTGGGAATTTTCAGGTCTGAAGGTGATACAAAACTCGAAGCACCGCTATTTCAGTTGATGATTATCCTCGAAATCTTCTATCACGCCCATCAGCAAGGGCAAACCGTGAAAGATAAGGAGATACAGAGACAGGGGGCTAGAATTGATCTCGAACAGTGGAATGACTACAAGGAACGCTTGATGGAACTTGATCTGATTCGTGCCGTTGACCGCGGTGGCATGGTGCTTAGCAAAGATTTGAGTGATCTCACCGTTTGGGAACTTTACCGGGCGTTACCGTGGCCACTGCCTATCGAGATGAAAGGTGAGTCCGATTGGGGGCTTGATCTGTCGAATCGATTCGATGAATTGTCCGGGCAAACCAGAGAAATATTGTCAGACGATCTTGAAACTATATTTGCCCGTAAGGTGTCCTAGTAAGTTCTCTCATTTGAAAAGAAGGAAGTGTTTTTATGGTTAGGTGTGTTGTGATGGATTTGTCAAAGATGAGGACTGTGGTTGCAGAATTCAGTCAATCTTTATCTAGATGTGTCGTTGGTTTCGGTCTCGTGATTTTCCTCTCTGCTTGCGCAAAAGCCGATTTTGTAGATGCAGATGGGAATGGCTATTCCCTTGCCAACTTGCACGGTAAATATGTATTCGTAAATTACTGGGCGACCTGGTGTGCGCCTTGTATTAAGGAAATACCAGAGCTGAACAAACTCAACAAAGAACACGCCGATGATCTGATAATACTGGGTGTTGATTTTGATCAGGTGGAGGGCGAAGAGCTGAAAAAAGAAATCGCGAAAATGAATATCACTTTTCCGGTTTTTGCAATTGAGCCCTCAAAACTGCTGGGCGTAAAAATACCGCAGGTTCTGCCAACAACTTACGTGTTTGACCGCGAGGGTAAACTTAAGGCGACGCTTGTGGGTCCACAAACTGAAGCATCATTGTTGGCCCGAATAGATTAGCCGTGTTTTTTGTCCATCAAGATCACTTTTTGTCCCCGCTCTTAGGTGATGAAGTAAAGCGCTAATTTAATGTTGCACGTTGTTTAGAAAAATACAGCCAACAGAGCCATCTACATTCAAGGCGGGTTCACCGACAAGCGCTTCACAAATGCAGGTATAGCACGCTGCGTTTAAAACACACGCTTGGGGATTTCAGGAACCACGTTGGTCTTCAATTGGGGCAGAGCTATATCGCCTGCTGATGTTAAGAGTTGAGTTCCCTGTCAATAATCTGGCGAAAATGGGTTTCCAACCCCTCAATCGGCAAATCACTTGATTCGCCGGTTTGTCTGTTCGCGTATTCAACGGTGTCGGTTTTCAGACCTCTCTCGCCAACGACAATTCGATGTGGAATGCCCATGAGTTCTGCATCTGCAAATTTAGCGCCGGGCCTGTGTCCTTCCCTATCATCTAACAACACTTCGATGCCGAGACCTCGCATAGACTTGTAAATGTCGTCCGCAGCTTCAGCCACTTGCGGTGACTTATGTGCATTAATTGGAATAATAATGATCTGAAAGGGTGCGATAATAGTGGGCCACTTCATTCCTTTGTCATCGTGATACTGCTCAATTATCGCAGCAACCAAACGAGTAACGCCCATGCCGTAGCAGCCCATGGACATAACAATCGCCTTGCCGTTTTCGTCAAGGACTGTCGCGTTCATTGCTTTTGAGTACTTTTCACCCAACTGAAAAATGTGACCCACCTCTATGCCTTTTTTGAACACAAGTGTGCCCTTGCCATCGGGACTCGGGTCACCTTCAATCACATCACGAAGATCGTAAACGGCGTCGGCGTTTGCATCGCGACCCCAGTTGACGTTAACAAAATGAAACTCATCGATATTTGCGCCACAGACAAAATTCGACATAGCGTAAGCGCTTCGGTCTGCTAAGACAGGAATCGAAAGTCCGCTAGGACCAATGGACCCAGGCGCGCAACCAATAATGTTAACTATTTCTGTGTCCTCAGCCATTTGTAACGGGCTTGCTACTTCAGGCATTTTCTCTGCCTTTAGCGGGTTTAGCTGATGGTCACCCCGGATGATTAGGGCTACCAGTGGAGATTCCGTTCCTTTGACGATCAAGGTTTTGACTGTGGTTGCTGTTGCTACTCCTAGGTGCTCAGACACCGAGTCTATTGTTTTTGCACCCGGTGTGGCGACTTTTTCCAGATCTAGGTGTTGCGCCTCGCTTTTCGCTGGGGCAACCGCTTCGGCCTTCTCAATGTTAGCGGCGTATTCGCTTTCAGTGCTGAAGGCAATGGTGTCTTCGCCGGAATCCGCTAATACGTGAAACTCCATAGAATCACTGCCGCCGATGGCGCCGGTGTCCGCATCTACTGGCCTGAACTCCAGTTGCATTCTATTGAGTACGTTCGAATAAACCCTGTGCATCGCCATATAAGTCTCATCGAGGCTCTTCAGGTTCATGTGAAAGGAGTACGCATCTTTCATGATGAATTCGCGGGCACGCAAAAGCCCAAATCTTGGACGAGTTTCGTCGCGAAATTTAGTTTGTATCTGGTAAAAATTAATCGGTAGTTGGCGATGACTTTTTAACTCTGTTCGCGCGATGTCGGTGACGACCTCTTCATGGGTAGGGCCAAGACAAAAATCTCGCTCGTGCCGATCTTTGAGCTTCAGTAACAGACCATCGTCATATTCAGCCCATCGGCCAGACTCGACCCACAGTTCTCCTGGTTGTACGACGGGCATCGAAATTTCAAGGGCGCCTGACGCGTCCATTTCTTCGCGGATAATACGTTCAACTTTATGAAGCACCCGCAATCCCATTGGCAGCCAATTGTAGATACCGGAAGCCAGTTTTCGAATGAACCCGCCCCGGATAAGAAGTTGATGGCTGGCAACTTCAGCATCTGCTGGCGTTTCCTTTAGGGTTGCGATGGTGTAACGGGATGCTTTCATGATCTTAAGTTGATTATTCCTTTGTCCAGATAGCCCGGAGTCAATGTGGATTTAATTGCGCCCAATTCGCTTTGCAGTCTATCAGGGCGAATTCGACATGCACACATTACCGTGACGATCCCAGCAAAAAGAGATGCCTGTGGATGCGGAGTAGTTAATTATATTTCCTAATCTAACACACCACGAGAGTCGCGAATTTGAGTTAGTTCAAATTTTAAGCAAAAAAAAGGCCGCGGATCGCGACCTTTTTCCTGCTTTTACGTAGTTCTCAAACAAGAACTGCACTAAAAAGAGCAGTAATGACTGAAATACAGCGTAAATCAAGGTTCTCAGTCATGCGACTAAACGAAGTCTTTCAGCGCCTTGAGCGGTAAAACTTTAACTTTTGTGCTGGCTGGCTTGGCAGCTACGTCCATAACTTCACCAGGGCGGAAAGGATTAGGTACACCTTTACGTGCCTTGCGAGCAGGCTTCTTAACGGTTTTGATCTTGAGCAAACCAGGAAGAGTAAACTCACCTGTGCTGCCTTTTTTAACGTGACGTTCGATCAAGTCTTTCAATTCATCGAGCACTGCCGTTACTTGCTTCTTGCTCAGATCAGTGTTTTCTGAAATCTCACTCAAGATCGCACTCTTGGTGTACTTCTGTTTGATCGCTGGTAGTCGCTTCGCTGGAGCAGAAGTTTTAGCAGCAGGTTTCTTAGTCGCCTTTTTGGCAGCCATTCGGTTTTCCTTTTTTGTAAGATCAGTTGAGAATGTTTTTCAAAGATGAGAACGTTTTGACACGAGAATATAGCGGTAATTCTTATCACATCGTTTGTGGTGCCCTTTATATATGATTGGAAAATCACTCGCAAGAATTAGCTGGTTTTTTTTCGGAAATGACCGATATCTTTGTGTTTTTTTTCAAGAAAGCATGTCTTAGATCAATTCATGAATTCAAGTCGGATGTTGTGGTGAAGTTGGTTTTGACCATTTAGTCTCGGAGAAAGCTTTCCAGACACTGAGTGCTCGAATACCTGCCTTAAGGTGATTATGCTTTTCTGAACAAAATTCGTCGTGCTCCTCGGCTGCGTGCAAAGCGTTTGCTCTCTGTTTCGATCTGGAATTCCGATCAGTGTCAAAAACGCTAAAGATCAACAATGGGATTGAGAAACAGCAGGCGGATTTGGCAAAATTTTCTTGCACTTGGTGAATAGTGTTGCCTCCATTAGCATTGGTGCGAAAGTCGAGTCGAATCGATGGACGTGTTCTATGCTTCTCAAGCGCGTTTTGCTCTTCGATTGTAAACGTCAGGCACACCAGAAAGTGAAGATCTGAGCATGCTGTAGTTTGAGTTTTTTCCTGACGCTGACATGTTTCAGCGGGATGGCGAGCTTTGAGGCTAGCTTCTGAATTAAAATATCGGTCCGAATTGCGCTAATTTCCCGGGTTGGGGAGGTTATGCCAACGTGAATTATTGGGGTATAATGCGCCGCCGCGAAAGTACCAGCAGCTTTGCGGCTAAGTTAACCAACAGAGGAAGCGAAATCATGCCGATATACGAGTATCAGTGTGAAGCCTGTGAACACAGATTCGAGAAGATCCAAAAGATGAGTGATGAACCGCTTGTGGATTGTCCTCAGTGTCAGGCGCCAAAATTGAAGAAATTGGTTTCAGCCGCAGCTTTTCGATTGAAGGGTAAGGGTTGGTATGAAACAGATTTTAAGACAGGATCAAAGAAGAATGTTGCCGAGGGGACCAGCTCTTCAAGCAGCAGTAGCAGCGCTTCCAGTAGCGGCGAGTCCGGAAGCAGCAACAAAAGCTCATCATCTGATAGTTCAAAAAGCAAAAGCACTTCCGCTTCAAATTAGAACCTTCAAGAGAATACCTCTGCGTCTTCGTAATAGATTGCGCCATGGTAGTCGACGATAATCATTCATAGCTCTATTGGAGAGTCAGGAGAATAAAAATGCGGACCCACCTTTGTGGTCAGCTCAGAGATAGCCATATTGACGATCAAGTTTCACTTTGCGGTTGGGTTCATCGCCGAAGAGATCATGGCGGTGTTATTTTCCTCGATGTTCGAGATCACGCGGGCATCGTTCAGGTTGTATTCGACCCCGATACGGTTGAAAGCTTCAAGCTGGCAGATCAGGTTAGAAATGAATACGTCTTGAATATCACAGGCCGTGTTAGAACCAGAGATGCTGCTGCTATCAATCCCAAGATGGCCACGGGCATGATTGAAGTGCTTGGTAAAGAACTAACGATACTGAATGCCTCAGAAACACCTCCTTTTCAACTTGATGAGCACTCCGATGCTGGTGAGGACGTGCGTTTAAGGTATCGGTACATTGATCTGCGTCGCCCCGAAATGCAGGACAAATTGCGCCTACGATCAAAAGTTAGCCACTTTATCCGCAACTACCTTGATCAGCAGGACTTTATTGATATCGAGACGCCCATCCTGACCAAGGCAACCCCAGAGGGCGCGCGGGATTATTTGGTACCGAGTCGTACGCATCCGGGGGAGTTTTTTGCGTTACCGCAGTCGCCCCAGTTGTTCAAACAATTGTTAATGATCTCAGGTTTTGACAGGTACTACCAAATCGCACGATGTTTTCGTGATGAAGATTTACGTGCCGATCGCCAACCGGAATTTACTCAGGTGGATATCGAAACAACGTTTCTCGAGGAACAAGAAATTATGGATCTGGTTGAAACCATGTTCCGTCAAATGTTTAGAGAAACAATCGATGTCGAGCTGCCTGAGTTTCCTGTGATGACCTACGCCGATGCCATGAAGAAATATGGCAGTGACAGACCAGACCTACGTTTTGGTTTGGAACTTGCTGACGTCGCCGATCTGTTGAAGGAAGTCGAATTTAACGTATTCAGTGGACCCGCAAACGATCCTAAATCGCGAGTTGCTGCGCTCAGACTACCGAATGGTGATCAGCTGACGAGGAAAATGATTGATGGATATACAAAGTTTGTAAGCATATATGGAGCGCGGGGTCTGGCATACATCAAAGTGAATGATCTTGCTGCCGGTATCGAGGGTTTGCAGTCTCCGATTTTGAAATTCTTGCCGGATAACGTCGTGTTAAATATCCTAGACAGGGTTGGCGCAGAAGACAAAGACATCATCTTTTTCGGAGCGGATAAGGCCAAGGTGGTTAATGATGCATTGGGCGCGCTGCGCTGTAAAATCGCTGAAGATCTGAATCTTTACGCTAAGAAGTGGGCGCCGCTATGGGTGACGGAATTCCCGATGTTTGAAGGAGAAGGTTCAAACTGGACAGCCACCCATCATCCATTTACACAACCTACCGGAGATATGGATGCAATGCTTGCGGATCCCGGCAGCGTGCTATCCAGAGCTTATGATGTCGTGCTAAACGGCATAGAAGTCGGTGGTGGCTCGATTCGTGTGCATGAGATGGAAATGCAAAAGAAAATTTTTGAAGTACTAGACCTTACCGAGCACGAGATTAATATAAAGTTTGGCTTTCTGCTCGATGCATTGAAGTATGGTGCGCCGCCTCATGGTGGTCTTGCTTTTGGATTAGACCGACTCATCATGCTCATGTGTGATTCAAACGCTATTCGTGACGTGATCGCATTTCCAAAGACTCAGACAGCTGCCTGTCTGATGACTTCGGCGCCAAGCGAGGTTGATCCACCACAACTCGCTGAGCTAAATATTGCGGTAAAAAAGAGTAAGATTTGAACTAAACGGGCGCGGCGGCGTGATAATTTGCGTGCCAATGTTTAACCTAGGTTGATGAGTGAGGATTTGTAAGCCATGGCTGGTCATAGTAAGTGGAGTAACATTAAACACCGTAAGGCAGGGCAGGATGCCAAGCGAGGGAAGGTGTTTACAAAAATTATCCGCGAATTGACGATTGCTGCTCGAGATGGTGGAGGTCTTGTCGAGGACAATCCTTCACTTCGTACGGTCGTTGACAAGGCTAAGGCTGCGCAGATGCCAAAGGACACGATGGAGCGCGCTATTGCTCGCGGTGCAGGCGGTCTTGAAGGTGGCGACCTGAGTTCATTGACGTACGAGGGTTACGGTCCAGGTGGAATCGCTTTTTTGGTTGAAACAGTGACCGACAACAGAAACAGAACAGTTGCTGAGGTACGTCATGCCTTTACTAAGGCGGGAGGCAACCTTGGCACGGATGGGTCGGTAGCCTATATGTTCGATAACATGGGACAATTCCATTTCGCCCCTGGCGCCGATGAAGAAGCACTGATGGAAGTTGCGATCGAGGTAGGTGCAGAAGATGTTGAAACGGCGGAAGATGGTTCGATTGAGGTCACCACAGACCCTGGTGATTTCTTGACGGTGAAAGAGGCGCTATTAGACGCAGGATTTGAACCTGAAATGTCCGAACTGGGTATGGTCGCCCAGAATCTAACGGAACTGGATCCGGATGCTTCTGAGAAAGTGATAAGACTTATTGATCACCTTGAGGATCTTGACGACGTCCAGAATGTTTACACCAACGCTGCCTTCAGCGACGAGTGATGTATCCCCGGACTTGGTCAGCTATCCTTTTCATAAATATGAACTTCCACCAAATAAGTAAATAGTGAATATTTAGATCTTGTTCGACGCCCAGATCAGGCGAAGGGTTGTTGTGATAGACTCGTACCAGTTTATTTAGAACTCACCGATATGACGCTCACTCTGGGAATAGATCCTGGTTCACGAATCACCGGATATGGTGTTATCCGAAGCGTTGGCGCGTCCCATACCTATATCACCAGTGGCTGTATCAAGACGATCCCAAAAAGCGAACTGCCCCAGCGACTTGAAGAGATTTATGCGGGTGTCACCCAAATTATTGACGAGTTCGCGCCAGATGAAGTCGCCATCGAACGAATCTTCATGGCGAAAAGTGCCGATTCTGCACTTAAACTCGGTCATGCCAGAGGCGTCGCGATGGTAGCTGTGGCAAATCAGGGGTTACCTATCTCGGAGTACGAGGCGCGTAAAGTCAAGCAGGCTATCGTCGGTACCGGCGCAGCCACAAAAGGACAGATTCAGCATATGGTCCAGACCCTGTTAAAGCTGCCAGGAAAACCTCAAGAAGATGCGGCTGATGCGCTCGCAATTGCCCTCTGCCATATTCAAACTCGCCACAATATGGCGCGCATGGCAGGCGCAAAGACTTTCCGCCGCGGCAGATTGGTAAAAAGTTAAATGATTGGCAGAATACGAGGTGAAATAATTGATATCTCTGAGGCGCTAGTGCTGGTAGATGTCGGTGGTCTGGGTTATGAAGTTGAGATACCGCTGTCGACCTATACTGCTCTTGGAGCAGTAGCTGATGAAGTAACGCTTCACACTCATTTGGTCGTAAGGGAAGATGCGCAATTATTGTATGGTTTTTACACCCTGGCGGAACGCGAGTTATTTCGGTCTTTAATCAAGGTAAACAAGGTAGGACCAAAACTCGCAATCACTATCCTGTCCGGGGGGGACCCAGCAAGTTTTGTCCGTTGGATCAGGACTAAAGATGTGAAAGCCCTGACAGCGCTGCCGGGTGTTGGCAAGAAGACAGCGGAGAAGCTGGTCATCGATCTGGAAGACAGGTTGCCAGAGATCACTGGTGCTGATGTGGCGACGATAGCGCCGGTCCAAATTGCAAGTTCTGATGTTTTGGCAGATGCGGAAGCTGCGCTTATTGGGCTGGGTTTCAAACCTCAAGATGCGGCGCGTGCTTTGGCGCAGATTGGTGACCCGGACGCAGACGTGGAGTCACTGATTAAACTTGCATTGAAGTTGTTGGCGTAATCCTTTTATGTGCATAAACGAGACCAGACCTTTTGAGAGTAGCATATGATTGAGTCCGATCGGCTGGTAGCACCAGAGAAGAACACGACCGAGTCATCTCAGGATTGGGCGATTAGGCCAAAAACATTTGCAGAATATCGCGGCCAGCCTCAAGTTAGCGAACAAATGACAATTTTCATTGAGGCAGCGAGAGGGCGTCAGGAATCACTTGATCACACGCTGATCTTTGGACCTCCAGGACTCGGTAAAACAACACTGGCAAATATTATTGCTAACGAAATGGGCGTCCAGATCAAATCTACCTCGGGTCCGGTTATTGAGAAAAAAGGTGACCTTGTTGCAGCACTGACGAACCTAGAAGAAGGTGATGTACTTTTTATCGATGAGATTCATCGCTTGCCGCCGGCAATTGAAGAAGTGCTATACCCGGCTATGGAGGATTTTCAGGTCGACCTGACGATAGGTGAGGGTCCCGCTGCAAGATCGATCAAGCTTGATTTGCCCCAGTTTACACTCGTCGGCGCGACCACCCGTACCGGCTTGCTCACATCACCCTTGCGTGACAGATTTGGTATCATACAGCGGCTAGAATTCTATAATGTCGCAGATTTAACGCATATCGTCGCTAGGTCTTCGAAGCTGCTGGGTGTTACTACCGACGCCGAAGGGGCAAGAGAAATTGCACTCCGGGCGCGTGGTACACCGCGAATAGCGAATAGGCTGTTACGACGGGTAAGGGATTTTGCAGAAGTCAAAGCCAATGGTGTGATTGAAAAGGCTGTCGCTGATCAAGCGCTTAATATGCTAAATGTTGACGTAAATGGCTTTGATCACATGGATCGTCGTTTGTTAATGGCGATGATTGAAAAGTTCGACGGTGGCCCAGTGGGTGTTGACAGTCTGGCGGCTGCCATCGGCGAGGAGCGTGACACGATAGAAGACGTCTACGAGCCTTATCTGATACAACAGGGTTTTATTATGCGAACACCAAGGGGTAGAGTCGCAACCCGAAACGCTTATCTCCATTTTGGTATCCAGACACCGAATGAAGAGGGGTTGTTTAAGGATGAATCTCCGTGAGGTTATTGTTTAATATACCGCTGATCAAAAGCTCGGAACTGAATCGCAGTTTTGCGAGTCGAAGGTTCAGGGATTAATTTTGCAACGAGCGATCAGTCGTAAAATAGTCGCCACTAGCCAAAAGGGAAAATAGAAACTTTGAACGAACAATTATCAATACTTGATCTTGTCCTAAATGCCAGCTTGGTTGTACAGCTGGTCATGGGACTATTGCTGTTAGCGTCTATGGTCTCTTGGGTCGTGATATTTCAAAGGGGATTTACGCTCGCCACGGTGCGGCGTGAAGCCATCGAGTTTGAGAATGAATTCTGGTCGGGGAAAGATCTTCGAAAGATATATCTTGAGATAGAAAGCGCTGAGCGCGAGCCCATTGGCCTCGAGAATATCTTCGTTGCCGGGTTCAAGGAGTTCACTCGGTTGCGCCAACAGAAGGCGGCAGATCACGATCAGACCATGCAGTATGTTGGGCGCGCGATGCGGGTTGCGATGTCGAGGGAAGAGGAGCGGCTCGAAACTGGGCTTCCATTTCTGGCGACCGTTGGTTCAACCAGCCCATATGTCGGGTTGTTCGGTACGGTATGGGGAATTATGAATTCCTTTCGTGGTCTTGCCACAGTAAATCAGGCCAGCCTCTCGGTGGTGGCACCCGGTATCTCTGAAGCGCTAGTAGCGACCGCCATTGGTTTGTTTGCAGCTATCCCGGCGGTCATTGCATACAATCGCTATGCTGCGCTGGTTGAAGTAAGTGTTAACCGCTTTGATGCTTTCACCGATGAATTCAGCGGATTGCTCTATCGAGCGCTCCACAATCAGAAGTAGGAGCGACTAGTTAAATGGCCAAGGCCAACCGCAGAAAACCCATGGCAGAAATCAATGTAGTGCCCTACATTGATGTGATGTTGGTACTGCTTGTTATTTTTATGGTAACAGCCCCGCTGATGACCCAAGGTATCAAAGTTGACTTGCCCGAAGCCTCATCAGGTCCGCTCGATGTAGCTGAAGATGAGGTCACGCTTGTTGTCTCCATCAAGTCGGACAATACTTACTACATGAATGTGGGTGAAGAGGAAGAGGCAGTGCCGCTCTCTTTGATTGGCGATCGCGCGAGTAAAATTATTACAGCAAATCCCAAAATAAAAGTGCTGGTCGAAGGAGACCACACCTTAAGCTACGGCGTGGTCGTTGACCTGATGAACACCCTCCAACTCGCTGGTGCGGAATCTGTTGGGTTGATTACGGAACCTCCGCGGCAATAGCCATGAATTTGACCGGCTATTCAATCCTTTCTGTTTTTTTAGCTGTGGCTATCCACGCTGTGATAGTTGGGCTGCTGCTGACTAACTGGCAGAGCGAGGAGCACTTTCCCGTGACGCCAGCCGAAAAGTTCTACATTGATGCCTCGGTGGTGAAACAGAATCCCCACACGGTTAAGAAAGAAAATACGGCGAAGATAAAACGACAAGCGCAGGCACGAAGGCAGAAAGAGAAAAAGGCGGCACAGCAGCGTGCACGCTTGGCGCAGGAAGCATTGGACAAGCAGGCTGCTCTCGACAAGCAAAAAGCTGAGGAAGCCCAGCGGAAGCAGGCTGCTATCGAGCAGTCCCGGCTCGAACAATTGCTTGAGCAACAGCGTCGAGAGATTGCTGAAAGCGAGCAACAAGCCGCCGATGAGTTGGCTGAGGCAGACCGCGCGCGGCTTGAGCAGGAAATTGCGCTGGCGGTGATAGAAGAGCAGGATTATCGTCGTGCTGTGACGGATGATGAAAAAGCCCAGGCATACGTTGCTCAAATCCAACGTGAAATGATTCAGAATTGGAGCAGGCCGCCTAGTGCAAGAAATGGTATGCAAGCGATCGTGCGGGTACGTTTGGTGCCGACAGGGGAGGTTGTGAGTGTTGATGTTGAAGAATCTAGTGGCAATGACGCCTTCGATCGATCTGTGGTTCAGGCTGTTCAAAAGTCCGGACGCTTTCTTGTGCCAGCGGATTCCCGCCAATTCGAACGTAACTTCCGATCCTTTACGGTGCTTTTCCGCCCCGAGGATTTAAGACTGTAATGAACGAACGACTAAAGGTTGGATAGAGATAATGAAGTTGATCAAGTGTGCCGGTATCGTAATTGCCTTCGTGCTGCAGGTTTCGTTAGTACAACAGGTGGCTGCTGAACTGAGAATTGAAGTGACAGAAGGACTCGACGATGCAGTGAAAGTCGCGGTTGTGCCGTTTGTCTGGGAAGGGCGCCGTCCATTACCGGAAAACCTGTCTGAGATTATCGACGCTGATTTGAGACTCAGCGGCAGGTTCGAGACGACACCCGTCGATCAAATGTTGAGCTTGCCGGCGAGCGCTAGCGAGGTGTTTCCTCGAGATTGGAAGCTATTGCAGGTGGAATACATCATTATCGGTCGAATTCAGGCACAGAGTGATCGAATTCAGTTACGGTTTGAACTATTTAATGTGCCGAGACAAGCCGTCGATATTACTCAAACAATCGAAGGCAGCATCGACGAGCTTCGTGACATGGCGCATTACGCCAGTGATGTTATCTTCGAAAATCTAACGGGAATTGAAGGCGCCTTTTCAACACGCATCATGTACGTAACGGCGACCGGACCCCTAGATGACAGATCGTTTCAGCTCAATATTGCCGATGCTGACGGCCATCGTATAAAAACAGTATTGCAGTCAAGAGAGCCTATTCTTTCAGCAACTTGGGCACCTGACGGCAACCGAATCGCTTATCAGTCTTTTGAGAAGGATAGCCGTCCTGCAATATACATCGCCGATTTAACGACCGGCGCGCGGCAGCAAATCACCGATTTTGAGGGATTAAATGGTGCGCCGGCATTTTCTCCCGATGGCAAAAGTCTGGCGATGGTGCTTTCGAAGGATGGCAGTCCGGATATTTACGTATTGGATATTGAGACGCGCCGGCTGCGGCGGATTACGCGCCACTATGGCATTGATACTGAGCCCTCTTGGACGCCTGATGGTAAGGCTATTATTTTCACCTCAAGTCGTGGTGGTAAACCCCAGATTTATCAGATGACGCTGCGCGACCTGTCAATCGAGCGGCTGACGTTTGAAGGTGACTACAATGCAAAGGCAAGTATTTTGCCCGATGGTTCCGGGATCATTATGGTCCATCGCAGAGAGGGTATTTACCACATCGCCTTGTTTGACATGAACAGAGGCAGAATTTCGGTTTTGACAGAAACCTCTCTGGATGAGTCGCCAAGTATCGCACCCAATGGAAGTATGCTAATTTATGCAACGCAGGTGAATAATAATGGCATTTTGGCAGCGGTTTCTGTTGATAGCCGGGTGAAATTCAATCTGCCATCCAGTGAGGGTGATGTAAGGGAGCCAGCATGGTCTCCAAAAAAACGTATGACATTTACCCCAATATCACAGTAGATTAGGGCGTGTAGCGTCGGATAATAATAAAATGTGGTGGAATGTGCCTCTGATTACGAGATTTTGGCCCGTGATTTGTGGTTTAATTCGCACTTGACGGTTGTTAGTAATTATTAGCGATAGATAGGAGCTAATCATGGGAATAAGAATAAATCGGGGATATTTAGCCATCGGCTTTGCGGCAGTATTTTTGGTCGGGTGCGCAAGTGACAAGTCAGACACGGATACAATGGAAGATGGTCCTGGTGATGAAACACAGACAATGACCGATAATACGGATAGCAGTGACTCTATGGCGCAACCAGAGGTGGTAATGCCAGCTGAACCCGAAATCAGAAATGGTGATATTTGGGTGCCAGAAACACCAAACTCTCAGAGTCTAATGGCGCTTTCCGGGGTATTTTATTTCGATTTCGACCAGGCGATTGTTAAGAGAGCAGGTCATTCAGAACTCAACAAACATGCGAGTGTGCTGGCGAGTGATGGGGCGCTGCGTCTGAGATTGCAAGGTCATGCAGACGAGCGCGGTACGCGTGAATACAATCTGGCGCTTGGTGAGCGGCGCGCAAACGCTGTTCGCGCTTATTTGGTTGCTCAGGGAGCATCTCGTACGCAGGTTGAAGTGATCAGTTATGGTGAAGAAAAGCCTGCCGATGCTGGACATAGCGAACGCGCATGGGCAATGAACAGACGCGTAGAGTTCTCGTACCGATAGAACCTATTGGCAATATCTATCGCATCCCTTTGGGAGTGTGCGCAAACATATAAAGATTCTAGGGTTGGCAAAGTGCCAACCCTTTTTTCATCCAGCATAGAACCCTTTCAGCAATCTGCTTAAGTCGACAAACCGGCCCTGATGAACCTTCCTGCCAGGTTTCTGTCTTATTATGGTTAAGGTCATCGCTCGAATAGGTTTAAACGAATCCAATGAACAATTTGAATAAGTCAAAAAATCACATAACCCAGCCAAGTGCGGTCTATTCGATCATGTTTGGACTAGTAGTGGCGGCGTTTACGTCGATGCTTTCAGCTGCACCTAATGATCCCGTGGCCGTTGAATCTAGAACAGATGATAGGTTGTCAGAAGTGGAGACACCATTTCAGGCGCCGATCGAAAGTGAGAAACCCGAGGCGCTATCCGGGATTGAATCGCAGTTCCAGCAGCAGCTCCTGCAGCAAGAAGTTGAGGCATTGAGAGGTCTGGTAGAAGAATTGGCAAATGAAATTAAACGCCTGAAGCAGACAGGGGATGATCGTTATCTTGAGCTCGATGGTAGATTTCAGGCTTTGCTTGAAGAAGTGTCTAGCGATAGCGCGCCCGTGGTCGTCAAACCACAAGTTTTGCCAGTAGAAAATGAGGCGGTGTCCAGCACAAATGAACCGCAAATCACTGGGTCGGTGGTGTCAGGACAAAGTGAGAAAGCGCTTTACGATACGTCGCTAGAGCTGATTAGGAACCGTCAATACGATCTGGCTATCACGCAATTACAGGCTGTTATCACGCAATATCCGGATGGTAACTATGCGGCCAATGCTTATTACTGGCTTGGAGAAGTCCATGCGGCAAAACCTCAACCAGATTATGAAAGTGCGAGACAGGCGTTGGTTCAGGTCATTACATTTTTCCCGGATAATAGGAAGGTACCTGACGCGGCCTTCAAACTCGGTAAAATCTATCATCTGATGGGAGACTGCGGACGTGCGGGGCAACTGTTGAATCAGATTATCGAGCAACATCCTGGTCGCTCTGTGGCGAAACTGGCGGATACGTATTTGCGAAACAAGATGGCAAATTGTGAGGCTGAGTAACTCGCCAAAGATTGCCATTGGCTGCTCTGTCGCTGAAATTGTTTGGTTCTGAGTCCATGCTAAGAATTACTGAAATCTTCAATTCGCTGCAGGGCGAAAGTAAATCCGCTGGACGACCCACCGTTTTTGTTCGGCTCACGGGGTGCCCTTTACGCTGTGAATATTGTGATACTAGCTATGCCTTCAGCGGTGGTGAGCAACGAACCCTGGATGATATTTTATCTGAGGTGAAGTCCTATAATCCGCGTTATATCACGGTCACAGGTGGCGAACCTCTGGCCCAACCAGAATGTACGACTCTATTGACGCTTTTCTGCGATCTTGGCCTGAGCGTCTCGTTGGAAACGAGCGGTGCTTTGGATATTAGCCAGGTTGATAAGCGTGTTTCTATTGTGATGGATCTCAAAACCCCGGGTTCAAAGGAAGTCAGTCGGAATTTGTACGCGAATATTCCACTACTGAAAGCGGAGGATCAGATTAAATTCGTGATCTGCGACCGCGAAGACTATAACTGGTCGGTGTTTAAATTGCGGGAATATAATTTGGACCAGCGGGTGGATGAAGTGCTGTTTTCACCAAGTGCTGAGGAACTTGAACCGACGAGTCTTGCTGACTGGATAGTTAAGGATAATCTGCCTGTAAGGTTTCAGTACCAAATGCACAAAATGCTATGGGGAGATAAGCCGGGTGTCTGAACAACAGAGATTGTCCAGAGGCAAGGCGATTGTGCTTCTCTCTGGCGGTCTAGATTCCGCGACCGTTCTTGCGATGGCAACGGACCAGGGTTACGAATGTCACTGCCTTAGCTTTGATTATGGGCAACGCCATCGAACAGAAATCGAGTTTGCTGCGGGATTAGCAGCACAATTCAGTGCAACAGAACATCGCACGATCAAGATCGACTTGCGCGCTTTTGGTGGTTCTGCCTTGACAGATGATGGGCTTGAGGTGCCTGTCGATGGTATTGAAGCTGGCGTGCCGATCACTTACGTTCCTGCGCGAAACACGATTTTTCTCTCCTATGCGCTTGGTTACGCCGAGGTGTTACCGGCACACCATATTTTTATCGGTGTGAATGCTGTTGACTATTCTGGCTACCCAGATTGCCGCCCGGAATTTGTCTCAGCGTTTGAAGCGCTGGCCAATACAGCGACCAGAATAGGCACGGAAGGGGAGAGAATTCGCATAGAAACACCCTTGATAGACCTGAAAAAAGAAGAGATCATCCTCAGGGGTGCTGCACTCGGAGTCGATTACAGCAAAACGGTCTCCTGCTATCAATTAACCGAAGCAGGCACTTCGTGCGGCGTGTGTGACAGTTGCAGAATTCGTAAAGCCGGTTTTGCTCAGGCAGGTATGGAAGATCCTACCTGTTATTGATCCAAAGCCGTCCACCATGACATAACTTTGTGAAGACACTTTTAATGCTTCCACAAATAGTTCTCCTCGTGGCTTCAATGTAATTAGTACGTGCTCATCGTATTGCAGGCAGTGTTTAAGCATCTTATAAATCTTTCCGTTGGTCCTGTTTACAGAGATAAATGCGCGAAAAGCATGTGTTCTGTTACAGCAGTCGCTAGAATTAATCGATGAAAACTTTTATGAAGTGGGCCCTGAGGGTCTTTGTGTTTGCCGGGCTCGTATTTTTATCCCTGAGTGTTGCTTCCGTAGCACTGACGCCAGAATCAATTCAACCGAACCAGCATAATGATGGCGCTGTCATTCGTGTCTATGGTGCAGATGTCTGGGGTATTCGGGGGCGTTTCGCGATTCATACTTGGATCGCGACAAAAGCTGCAGATGATGACATGTTTACACTGCACGAAATCATTGGGTGGAAGCTGCGACGTCAACAGACAGCACTTACCGTGACTCGTGGTCGCCCAGACAGACCCTGGTTCCGCTCACCTGCCATCCTGTTGCACGAGATTACCGGAGATGAAGCAGAAATACTGATATCAGAAGTACACGAGGCGATTTACAGCTATCCCTATGCAAAATCCTATACAATGTGGCCAGGTCCAAACAGCAATTCCTTTACAGAATGGGTTAGCCTGAAAGTCCCGGCGCTAAAGCTTGAACTTCCAACCAAAGCGATAGGTCGTTCTTGGATGATTGACAACTTCCGCTAGCAATCTCATTCGCGTTTCCTCAGCAGTTCCAAAAAGTAAGCACTATGTCAGAAACTACATCTTCGCCGACGACCTCCTCGAGCATCTCTCAGGAGAGGGCTAAAGGCACGTCGCTCAAACCCTTGCAGATGTTGGTGCCGTTTATAGCGCCCTATAAAGGCACCCTGATGTTAGCCATCATCGCGCTGCTGCTCTCTTCAGCAGCAATGCTGGCAATGCCCATGGCCGTCCGAAACGTCATTGATCACGGTTTCTCGGTTGAGGATGCCGCGAATGTTGATAAGTACTTTTTTGTGTTGCTGTTGTTTGCGCTCGGGATTGGTTTTTTTGGTGCGATCCGTGCCTATTTTGTCAACTGGCTCGGCGAAAGAGTGGTGGCGGACCTCCGGGATCAGGTTTTTCGACACGTGCTGAGAATGGATCCAACATTTTTTGAAGTGACCAGAATCGGTGAGGTTCTCTCGAGGCTTACAGCTGACACCACACTCATTCAATCGATATCCGGCGTTGGCGTATCAATTGTGCTGCGTTCCTCTATTCAGTTTGTCGGTGCTCTGGCCTTGCTTGCTTACACAAATATTCAGTTAACGGGTATTTTGCTTATTATTTTGCCGATGATTTTTGTGCCAATACTATTGATCGGTCGTTGGGTAAGAAGGTTGTCTCGTGCCTCACAAGACAGAGTCGCCGATGCCAGTGGACGCGCAGCCGAGACATTAAATGCGGTCGAAACGGTTCAGGCTTTTACCGCTGAAAAACTTGAAGGAGAGCGGTTTAGTCAGGCTATCACCGATAGTTTTAACACGGCCATCAAGCGAATCCGGGTGCGTGCTTTATTTACCACGATAGCTGCTACCGGTGTTTTTGGGGCGTTAATCTTTGTGCTCTGGATGGGAGCAAAAGCAGTGCTCTCGGGAGAAATTAGCAGCGGTGAGTTGGGTCAATTTGTGTTGTATGCATTGTTTGTCGGTGTGTCGGCAGCTGCGTTAAGTGAAATTTGGGGCGAGGTGCAACGAGCATCAGGTGCCATGGAGCGCTTAACTGAATTACTCCTGATGAATCCCGCGATAGTTGCACCAGAAAATCCGATCTCTCTACCTGCAGCATCTGAGCGCAGTGTGAGCTTTGATCAGGTCAGTTTCTCGTATCCATCTAGACCTGATGTGCGAGCGATTAATGATCTGAGGTTGCATATATCTGCTGGTGAACACGTGGCGTTTGTTGGCCCGTCAGGGGCCGGTAAAAGCACCATTTTTCAGCTCCTGCTTAGATTTTACAACACAGCCGGCGGCAGAATTTTAATCGACAACACGGATATATCACTGGTGGCGCCCGAGGATGTTCGTCGTTGTGTGGGCATTGTGCCTCAGGAAACAACAATTTTCGGTGCCTCCGCTGCAGAAAACATCCGTTTCGGCAGACCTGATGCGAGTGATGATGAAGTGATCGAGGCCGCTCGTGCTGCGCTTGCACATGACTTTATTGCGAAGCTACCTCAGGGATACGATACCTTCCTGGGTGAAAAAGGTGCCCGGCTCTCCGGTGGTCAGAAGCAACGGATTGCTATTGCGAGAGCTGTGCTGAAAGATCCCCCGATCTTATTACTTGACGAGGCAACGAGTGCGCTGGATGCCGAGAGTGAAAGACTCGTGCAACAGGCACTCGAGAAACTTCAGGAAAATAGAACAACTTTAGTGATAGCACACAGACTCGCGACCGTCTTGGATGCAGACAGGATCGTTGTCATGAATGAGGGTGAGATAGAGAACATTGGCACCCATTCAACATTAATCGAATGTGATCCGTTATATGCCGGGATGGTAAAACTTCAATTTGGAAAAAC
>CAJXBG010000013.1 GCA_913050215.1 uncultured Gammaproteobacteria bacterium | reverse complement strand
GCGCCTGTTCTACCCACCTGAAATTCGACATCTAGCAAACGGGTAGTGCCTTCCTCTGCAGGAAACTTGTGGGCAATCGCCCAACGTGGCGTTCGGGTTAACATGCCAAGCGTCTGCTGCAGCGCCATATCGTTGACTTTCATCACAACGCCATCGATATCATAATCAAGGTCACCCCTGCGGGTTTGCATATCCGCAAAATACCGGGCACACGCGCGGATGTCGGGCACAACCCTGACGAGAGGGTTCGTGCGCAAACCCCATTGTTTCAATTGAGCCAGTATTTCTGACTGGGATTCAGGTAATTGTCCACCCTCAGTCAGACCAACACTGTAGCAAAACATGGTGAGTTTTCGTTTCGCGGTCAAGCTGGAATCAAGTTGTCTCAGACTGCCGGCAGTCGCGTTACGAGGGTTAGCAAAAAGCTTTTCGCCCTGTTGTTCGGCTTCAACATTGAGTTTATTAAAAGTCGATCGGGCGATATAAATTTCCCCTCTCACTTCTAATCTTTCAGGATAACCTTTTCCCAACAATTTCAATGGGATTGATTCAATGGTCCGCACATTCTGCGTAACATTTTCGCCCGTGGCGCCATCGCCCCGGGTTGCCCCTCGCACCAGTTTGCCATTCTCGTAGAGCAAACTGACTGCGACCCCATCAATTTTTGGTTCGCAGATGTACTCAAGATCACCGTTTCTATTGAGTCTTGATTGGATTCGGCGATCAAAATCAATCAGGTCTTCTTCACCAAAAGCGTTATCCAGCGACAGCATCGGACGCTCGTGGGTAACCTGGGAAAAACCTTCCAATGGCGCTGAACCCACCCTTTGGGTAGGTGAATCATCGCTAACCAATTCAGGATGTTCCGCCTCAATATTCTTAAGCCGCTGGAACATCTGGTCAAATTCGACATCCAGAATTTCCGGAGAATCAAGCGAATGGTAGAGATAGTTGTGATGATTGATCTGGTCTCTTAGAGACGCCAGTTCTTGAAGCAATTTGCTGGATGTACTCATTTTTGAGCGCTAACGGTAATAACGGTGTACGAACTCGACCAACGATTGTCGACCATGCTCAATAGTTTGCGGTGTCAGCACGCTTCGTGATTCGTCTTTCACTTCTCCGACTAGGTCAAGCGCAAGATTTTGGGCGACTTCAACCATCTGATCGTAAGCCGCAAGCGGGTCATTCAATAGATTTGCCTGCATGAACAGAGAAATAGCCGGTGTTTTTATCTGATGCATTTCACTGACCACAAATGTGCCCGGTGCAACAGCATTGGCGGAACTAAAAAGAATTTTCCCCGCGTCCGAGGTGCGGTGAAAGATATCCATCTCACCGAATGTCATGCCCTGGTCAAGCAAACATTCGAGCAAATGCTGACCCTCAAATGGCTCGTGAATAGCCGCAACATACAAGATGACAAAACGTTCAGGACAATTGGCGCCAGGCCGCTGCTTCGTTGTCGATTCATGGTCGGAAACTGACGTTTGCTCATCGACACTCGTTTCAATTTTTTGCGCGGATTCGGTTACCGTTCTAACACGATCTCGGGCAGGTGCTCGCTGGACGTTTCTTTCTGCTCTTGGTCTATCTGCTATCGGCCTATCTGCTATCGGTCTATCTGCGGGGCTTGCATCACCCATTTCGACCGGGTCCATCAAGACCGGCACCTCTTCATTTAGGTCAAGTGCGACTTGCTCTGGATCCGAAACTAGCCGCGCGCCACCATTGGGTAACTCAGCCTTGAAAAAGGAAAGGTCGTGTTTGTCCTCGTCATCCAGGTCACCGTTGTCGGTGAGGAATGTTTTGTCGAGCGCCATCTTCAGGGTATTGCGATTAGAACGCATTCGCCAGTAGCCATGTACTAGCACCCCAACAATGAAAACCGGGCCTATTACGAGTAGCCAGTCTCGTACATCGAACTCCATTAATGATTCCATCACGTCATCTGGGCCTTTCTTGATTTACACGTCGAGCTAAACCGCCGCCAGCGCTACGGCTTCATCTACATCAACCGATACCATTCTCGATACCCCTGGCTCATGCATCGTAACACCCATAAGCTGCTCTGCCATCTCCATGGCGATCTTGTTATGGGTAATATAAATAAATTGTACCGTTCGAGACATCTCTTTGACTAGGTTTGAGTACCGACCCACGTTTGCGTCGTCTAGCGGTGCGTCAACCTCATCCAGCATACAAAACGGCGCCGGATTCAAACTGAATATTGAAAACACCAACGCAATCGCAGTTAATGCTTTTTCTCCACCAGACAGCAGATGAATACTAGAATTTCGTTTGCCAGGGGGTCGCGCCATCAAACCCACGCCAGTATCCAGCAAATCTTCACCCGTCATCTCAAGATAAGCATGACCGCCACCGAATATTTTTGGAAACAACTGCTGCAGCTTGTTGTTGACCTTGTCAAAAGTCTCTTTAAATCGTGTTCTTGTTTCGATATCAATTCTGCGGATCGCGTTCTCAAGCGTCTGCAGCGCTTTTTCAAGATCCTCATTTTGAGCGTCTAGGTAGACCTTCCGCTCAGACTGCACTTTGAACTCATCAATTGCTGCTAGATTGATTGCGCCAAGACGTTGAATGCGATTGCCTATTCGCGTTAGATTTTCTTCCCAACTACTTTCCTCTGCATCTTCTGGCATGGCACTCAAAACGTCGTCGAGCGCTTCGCCGTCTTCTTCGAGTTGTTCCTTGATTGTTGTACGACGAACCTCGAGCGCTTGCCAGTCCATACGAACCTGGTCAAGACTGGTTCTGATTTGTTCAACCTGCTCTTCAAATCGTGAGCGCTCTTGTTCCAGATTTCGGATCTCATGTTCGATCGCTTCCGACTTCTGCCGCACGTTTTTTAACTCAACTTCCACTGACAGCCGCTTCTCCAATTGAACAGCAAGCTCCTGTTTGAGTTGCACCTGAGGCTCTTCACTCTCGTTGATGCTCACCTCGAGTGCGGCCTTGCGCTCAGCCAGCAGTGCCTGCTGCTCCTGGAGTCTGGTCATTGCCTGCTCCGTTGAAGTCACCTGAGAGTTAAGCGATTGAATCTTCAAGGCAAGCTGGTGAGAAGCATCGCGATGCTCCCTAGCCCGCGTTCTCGCGTCTTCAAGCTGCTGTTGTTTCTCGTGTCGATCATGCTGCATTGATTCGCGCTTGAGATTGTTTTGCTCCATGTCATCCATCGCGCCCTGCAGCGTGTTTCGCGCCAGCTTCAGGTTTTCTTGGTCTTCCTCAACATGGATGGTATTAGATTCGATTTCATCATTGGCCCGGCCAAGATCAGTTTTGATCTGCTCGGCTTGCAGTTTCTTGGCACCGAGCTGTGCTCTGGTTTCACTAAATGCCCGCTGCTGTTCAGCCAAACGGGTTTGCTCGTTATCACGATCTTTCTCCGCCACCTGCAAAGCAGCCACGCCTTCTTCGAGCCCTTCAGTAAGATCCCCTACCGTCGCCTGCAACTCTTCTATCTGCGCTTCGAGCGAGGTTAATTCTGCCTGTCGCTTGATCACACCTGCGGTGGCATCCTGATCTTTACTCACCCGTAACCAATTAACACCCAACCAAATACCTTCAGGGGTGATGACTGATTGCCCCGACTGCAGCTTACTACGCATGGCAAGCGCTTCATCCAGCGTTTCGGCAATCATCACGCCGTTCATCAAGTGACTCAGATCGACATCGCATGAGAGCTGCGACAATAATGGCGTCATGGTTGCATCGACCATGGGTGCGGAACCGCCGTTGGTCTCCATAAAATTCAAGGAACCTTTCTCAAAATCTCCAAGAATCGCGCTTACCGCATCTACGCCATCAACGCATACCGCCTGCAAATAATCACCAAGCACCGTTTCAGCAGCGACTGCCCAGTGATCATCTACTTTGAGCTTTTCGCCTAGGCGGGTGCTGTTTTTCATGTTGTGCTTTTGGAGCCATTCCATTTCGGCATCATCTTGCTGGCCAAGGGCAGACTGCTGCAAAGCTTCCAGCGACGCGTATCGACCGCGTACTCCCTGTAAACTACTACGTTTTTCATCCAACTGGCTGTTGAGACTCTGATTTTCAACTCGCTGGGTCTCGATCTTATCTACCAGTTCCCGTAATTCTTCTTCGATACGGGCTATTTGCACTTCCTGCGTTTCAAGCATCGATTCAAGCGGAGATATTTCTTGCTCTACGGTAAGACCTTCAAGACGTTCAACATCGCCATTTAGCACGATCAGACGCTGGTTGAGCCGCTCAATAGACTGTTCTAATGAGGCAATTCTGGCTTGCTGAACCTGCCCCTGATTCTGAGACTGAGCTGACAGAATGTTAAACTCCTCCCAGTTCTGTTGCCACGCCTGCATCGCTTGTTCAGCTTCGATCAATTGACCACCAGAAGTTTCTTCGCTCAATCGAACCTCGTCTTGACGGGGTTCAGTCTGACCGAGCTCATGACGGAGTTCTCCCAACCGGCGCTGGTCATTGTCGATGTCTGAGCGAATTTTGTACCAGTTTTCGGATACTTGCTCCAGATCCCTGTTTAGCTCCTGGTTACGTTCGTTCTGAAACTGAATACTGTCTTCGACCCGCGCGATTTCAGTACCTAGATCATAGTACCGCTTCTGCACGTCGTTCGACTCGTCCCCTAGTTGAACCATCGTCTGGCGCTTTTGTTCCACCTCAGCATCAACCCGACGTTGATCCGCTATTCTTGCTTCCTGTTCAATTTGCAGGCGATTGATATTGTCTTCCTTCGCCTTGGCATTGGTTGTAATGGACTGCCATTTCAACCCATGCAGTTGCGCGCGCACATTCCGCTCGTCTTTCTTAAATTCCGTGTATTTCTCTGCAGCCCTAGCCTGGCGCTCAAGATGGTGAAGCTGACGTTCCAGCTCATCTCTGAGGTCATGCAGCCTGTCTAGGTTGTCTTTTGTATGGGATATTCGACGCTCGGTTTCACGCCTTCTCTCTTTATATTTCGAGATACCGGCAGCTTCTTCGATATAGACGCGCAGCTCTTCGGGTTTTGCTTCAATCAGGTTGCTGATCATACCCTGTTCGATAATTGAGTAGCTTCTGGGGCCGAGTCCCGTACCAAGGAAGATGTCAGTGATATCTTTTCTTCGACATTTTTGGCTATTCAAGAAGTAATTCGATTGCCCATCGCGGGTAACTTGGCGCTTGATAGAGATCTCGTTATAGGCGGCGTACTCCCCCACCAACCTACCTTCGGTATTGTCAAAAAGCAGCTCAATACTCGCCTGACCAATGGGCTTTCGCGTGGTTGAACCATTAAAAATGACGTCCGCCATGGACTCGCCTCGCAGCGTTTTCGCGGAGGACTCGCCCATGACCCATCGGACTGCATCAATGATATTCGACTTACCACATCCATTGGGACCAACAACTGCACATAAATTGGTGGGGAATGGAACTGTTGTAGGATCTACAAATGACTTAAAACCAGCGAGCTTAATTGCCTGCAAACGCATATATCTTTCTTACTCCTGATTCTTCTTATTATCTTTTCATTGTCTACCAGCAAAACGACCAGCGCACGTCAACGCCGCGGTGTCACTAGCGGGCACCTGTGGTCAAATTTGCGCTGACATTCTATTATAGTTTCGGTGCGTACGCCCTCTTTTATTGCACACTCCGTCGCATACTCGCTGATCGGCCCAATCAAATGCTCAATCATCAGTTTACTCTGGAGAAATAGCACAGAAAGCAAAGTGCTAGCGCAGCTGATCACGTTTTACTCACCGCACAATACCCTTCCCACTGAGAGCATCAAACCAATCTGGAAATGATCTTCTTGGATCGATTGTAAGGGCATCAAGTTCGGTGGTTCGTCCAACGTGATGCTGTCATTCGACAGCCCGAATTGGTCACTTTTTGTTCATGAATAATAACCGAACGGAATCGATTAATGCTTTCTTAACATGACTAAAATAGCGCCTTGATTATTGCCCTCAAATTCAAAACTCAGAATTTCTTTTCGATACAGATATGTCGCCAGTTCAGCACCAATAGCTTCACGAATCCGTCCCGAGCCAACGATAAATCTAGCACCAGCCCCTCTATCCCTGTTCACTTCGTCGAGTGTCTTGTTCAGTTTTGTGATCGCTACCCGCACTGTCTCTCTATCATGGGCAATATCAACAGTAACCACGTGACCATCAGTTTGCTGATCAAGCAAATCATCACACTTTGGGCAATGACTCATTTCTCTGGAAAGTATCATGCCGCACTGCAAACAGTCGATTTTATTATTCATTGAGCACCTGCCGTCGTTTGATGCCAGTCTCAGCGACCGACCGGTGTCACCTGCTGTGAGGCAGATTTTTGGTGGCGATTCATTAACACAATCGCCGGCTCGCTTGATTGGCGGAACTCCCGATACAGATCAAGGAAATCAAAAACCAGATTATTCATCTGGCTAGGTTCCGAGTTGGTGAGAAATACCATGCCTGTTTGAAGACGTGGATTAAACATCATTTCGCTCCGCATACCTTTTACATAACCACCGTGGTGGACAAATCCAGCGTCCTCGCCATAGTCGAACAATCGCCAGCCTAATCCATAGGCAGTATTCCCAAGCCCTCGACGGCGCTTATAGTGTGCTTGTCTCAAGGTTGTCCTGATCACTGGGGAATGCATCTCACTCAACATATCCGACGACAGGACAACCGGTTCATGACCGAGTTGGGCGAGCAACCACTGAGTCATGTCTTCGATACTCGCATTGACGCCGGCCGCGGGCGGAATACGATAATAATGGTCGGTGGTGCGGGTTTCACGCCAGCGGCTACCGGTCCAGATATGTGGCTTCGCATGATTTGGATCATCAAGGAAAGCTTGACGGCCAAAAGATGCACGCGCCATGTTCAACGGTTCAAATATTTTACGGGTGACAAACCCCTCGTAATCAACCCCCGTATTGGCGGCTACGACGTCACCAACCAGGCTAAAAACAACATTTTGATATCCATAACACTCACCGGGAGCACAAATAAAATCGACCCTATTCAGTCGTTTCACGATTCGATCATAAGACATGTTGTCTTCAACCAGATTCGTATAGGCATGTGGCATCAGACCGCTGGACTGAGACATGAGGTGTTTCAAGCTAATTTCATTGCCGTAGTCTGGTCGCTTGAAATTCAGCTCTGCGAGTGAATCTTTTATGGGCGATTGCCATTGCACGGCGCCTTCTTTCACTAAAATAGCCGCCGCCGCAGAAGCAAAAGTCTTTGAAATCGAAGCTAGTCTGAACAGCGTTTTTTCGGTCACAGGCTCAACATCACCAGCCTTTTGCACACCCCAAGTTTTCTGCAGTAAAACTCGGCCGTCTACGACAACGACAAGCGCAGCGCCCGGGGTTGTATTAATCAATGGGCCAAAAACCTTTTGTTCAAGATCAATGGCAAATTGCTCACGGGGGCTATTTTGTTGGTCCTGCCCTAACGTCTTGGCGGCCAATGCGATACTATTTTGAAACAGACACACAGCCGTAAGCAGGCTCACGATCAGGAGCACAGATACTTTTTTAACGGGTTTTGGAGAAACAGCGATCATTGCTGCCAATTTTCCCACAAAGCACGACATCTACCAAATGCTTATTGCATCAAGGGGTCATGTGTATACCCTCACAGGAGAATTCAACCATGCAGAACCGCGTAAAAGAACAATGGCAGATAAGAAAAGCGGCGGTGACCAGCCATGGCCCCGTGGTGGCATCTCAACATCATCTCGCGTCAGATGTTGGCGCAGGTGTACTCGCTAGCGGAGGTAACGCCGTCGATGCGGCCATCGCAACGGGTCTTGCTCTGGGGACTGTCGAACCTTGGATGAGCGGCATTGGCGGCGGTGGATATATGACCATTTACCTCGCCAAAACCGACGAGGTAAAGGTGATTGAATTTGGCATGCGCGCGCCATTCAACGCATCTTCTGCGGACTATCCACTTGCTGCCGAGGGTATCAATTCATCTGATTCTTTCGGCTGGCCTAAAGTCGAAAATGACGCCAATATTCACGGCCCTCTCTCTATCGCAGTACCGGGCTATATCAAAGGTGTCGCGCTTGCCCTTGAAAATTTTGGCACACAACCCTGGGACAAAGTGATTGAACCGGCTTGCCAACTCGCTGAATGGGGACTACCTATTGACTGGTTTTCATCCTCAAAGATCAACACCTTCGCCCGGGAGCTGAACCGGTACGACGAGACACGCAGCGTCTATCTCGCGGACGGCTTCCCACCTGTCGCGGACCTTGAAGGTAACATGTGGGGTTTACCTCTGGGTCAACTTCACAAGACCTATCGGCACCTGCAGACCCATGGACCTGAGAGCTACTACACCGGTGACCTCGCGGGCATGATTTGCGCCGATTTAAATGCAGCAGGTTCACGCATCTCGCTGGAAGATCTTGAAAAGTATGAAGCAAAAATCACGACGCCACTTTCAACGACTTATCGAGATTCTGAAGTTTTTGTTGCTGGCAATCTCACCGCGGGTCCAAGCCTTGTCCACGCGCTTGAGCATCTTGAAAATCATTATACGCCCGGTGTCGTCTCCGCCGATCTTGATCCTGCTCAGTACGAAGCCTTTGCAAACGGATTGCTTTCAGCCTACGACTTTCGTTTGAAGCATCTCGGCGCAGGTCCGGACAAAAAGACCTCTGAAAACACGACGCACGTTTGTGTCACCGACAGCGAAGGTAATGTTGTGTCACTGACACAAACCATCATGTCCGGGTTCGGTTCAAGAATCATGCTGCCTCAAACAGGCATACTGATGAATAATGGGATGATGTGGTTCGACCCAACCCCCGGCACACCAAACTCTGTCGAAGGAGGCAGACATCCACTCTGCAATATGTGCCCGGTTATCGTAAAAAAAGCTGCTAACAATGCATCAGCCAATTCGGTATTTGCAGTGGGTGCGTGCGGCGGGAGAAAAATATTCCCGTCAGTTTTCCAGCTCATTTCATTTATGGTGGACAACCAGCTTGATGTTGATGATGCAGTACACAGACCGAGAATTGATAATTCCGGATCGGAAGTCATCACAATCATGGATTCAATGCCCCAAGATGTTGTCGATCAACTTACCAGACGCTTCCCCCAATCAAGATTGAGACCGAACGGCGTGTCGCCTAATCACTTTGCATTGCCGCAGCTTGTGGAGAATGTTTCAAACAGCGCAAACACTGGCGGTTGTTTCGTTCCATCTCCACACGCGAAGGTCTCCTGCGCAGACGATTTTTAGACAACACACCGCCGTGGAAATTTAGGGCTTTTTCTGTGCTTGATGCAGCTGGCTACTCGAGACCCTGCGACCGCAAGTAGTCTTCGTAGGTACCTTGATAGTCGACAATACCTTCTTCTGTGAATTCAAGGATCCTCGTCGCGAGAGACGAAACGAATTCTCGATCATGACTGACAAAAAATAGCGTGCCGGGATAGTTTTCCAGTGCCAGATTCAACGATTCAATCGATTCCATATCCAAGTGATTCGTAGGTTCGTCCATCAACATGATGTTCGGTCGCTGCAACATGATTTTGCCGAATAGCATTCGACCTTGCTCGCCCCCCGAAATAACCCGAACTGATTTCTTGATTTCATCTCCGGAGAATAACAAACGGCCCAGCGTCGCCCGATAAACTTGCTCATCGTCTCCTTCCTGACCCCATTTGCCCATCCAGTCGAGCAGGATTTTATCTTCTTCAAAATCCTCCGCATGATCCTGCGCATAATACCCGCGAACCGAGTTCTCAGACCATTTAACGGTACCGGCAGTGGCTTCAAGGTCACCCTGTAGGCAACGCAACAGCGATGTTTTGCCGGCACCATTAGGACCAATGATCGCCACCCGCTCGCCAACATCGACAATCAGATTCAGACCCTTGAACAGTTCTTCGTCGTAGGTTTTACCCAAGCCTTCGATTTCTACCGCTCTACGAAATAGCTCTTTGTTTTGCTCAAAGCGGATATAAGGATTTTGTCTGCTCGAAGGCTTTACCTCAGCCAGCTCAATTTTATCAATCTGTCGGGCTCGGGATGTTGCCTGTTTCGATTTTGAAGCATTAGCGGAAAATCGACTAACGAAGGACTTAAGTTCCGCTATCTGTGCCTTCTTTTTTGCGTTGTCAGACACTAGGCGTTCTCTTGCCTGTGTCGAAGCAACCATATACTGATCATAAGAGCCAGGATAGACGCGCAGTTCGCCGTAGTCGAGATCAGCCATGTGCGTGCAGACACTATTCAAAAAGTGCCTATCGTGAGAAATGATGATCATGGTGCAGTTGCGTTCGTTCAACACGCCTTCAAGCCAGCGGATTGTATTGATATCTAGGTTGTTGGTGGGCTCGTCCAGCAACATGATATCTGGCTCTGAGAACAACACCTGAGTGAGCAGCACACGCAATTTCCAACCTGGCGCAACCTCACTCATGGGCCCGTAATGTTGCTCGAGAGGAATACCCACACCAAGCAGCAACTCACCAGCGCGGGCTTCAGCGCTGTAACCGTCCATCTCAGCAAACTCTGACTCAAGATCTCCCGCGCGAATGCCATCGGCTTCGGTCATCTCTGACTTGGCGTAAATCGCATCTTTTTCTGATTTGACAGCCCAGAGTTCGTCATGTCCCATCATCACAGTATCGATAACGGAGTAGTCTTCAAAGGCAAACTGATCTTGGCCCAGCTTGCCAATGCGTTCATTAGGATCTTTAGATACATTGCCTGAAGTCGGCGCTAGATCACCGCCTAGAATTTTCATAAACGTCGATTTACCGCACCCATTGGCGCCGATCAGGCCATAGCTGTTGCCATCGCCAAATTTGACGGAAACATTTTCAAACAGTGGTTTAGCGCCAAACTGGATAGTGATATTGGAGGAAATAAGCAATTTTGGTTACCGAGTTAATCAATGATGCAGGCATAAAACGGCGCGCATTATGACACAATTTTTCTGCAACTCAACCAATCGACAACACATCTTTGCGTCGACGTTCAGCGATAGAAAAAGATCTTCAACCCGGTCTGCCAGTGCGAGCGGTGGCAGTCGTCATTATCCAGATTGATCCTCAGCTAGCACCTCCTTGATCGCCTTGAGCTCATCTGCTTCGGACTTATCCTTATAAAAGGGATCGAGAGGGTAGCAGCCGGAAATCAGCCCCTTTCGCGGCGCAGTGGTGCAATCGCTAAAGGTTCGGCAAATTTTCTTTCTCACCATGCCTCTGCCAGATAGCAAATCAACCGGTAAGTCAGGATAGGAGAGCACCATTCTGCCAATACCCACAGAATCAACCATCTGATTTTCAACCAGTCCCTGCGTTACGTGGGCAAACCATTCCTGCAAATAGGTGTACCCAGACCCTACAAAGATGAGATTCGGAAATTGGGCTTTAAGTTCCGCCGTTGCTTTAATCATCCTGGCGACGCCAACGAGCGGATCTTCCGGCGGCTGGTATCCATCCGATGGTGGATAGCGCGCCGGTCGCTGAATGTGTGGATTGTAGTAAGGGCTACCCGCAGTGATGCAGACCAGCCGAATATCGAGTTGCTCCAGCAGACCCAGAAATTTTACCGTCTCAGTGAGATCAACCTCTAGCCCGGTATCATCACCGCCAAAACGATAGCTCCCTTCGACGATGACCGGTTCACCGGTACCCTTAGGTCCGGGTTTGAACGGCGCCAGATCATAAGCGGACAATCGCACGCCGATGCCGAGATCAGGACAACGTGTCTTTATGCCATGAACCACATCTCGCAGAAATCGAGTGCGGTTCTCAAAACTGCCACCATAACGACCTTCCCGGGACACGCCCGAAAGAAGCTCATGTGAGAAGTAACCGTGACAGTGTTTCACATCGACAAAATCAAAGCCTGCCTGTGCAGCAAGCTCAGCTCGCTCTATAAAGCGGGCAACAACTGCGTCAATTTGGTCATCGCTCATCAAATGTCGGTCGGTACCATTGACGCGCAAATCGAGTTCCGGATGCCGGTAAACCATCTGCGGTTCGATAACGCCAGTCGGCCGACTCCAGCGGCCCGAATGTGTCAGCTGCAGCCCTACAACCAAATCTTCGTCGGTTCCAAACTTCTGCCTGTGAGCTGCGCGCATCTCTTTATAGAGGGATGAGATGTTATCAACCGTATCGTTATTAAGTACCAGCTGCCTGGGATTCGCCCTACAGGCATGATCGATTGCAGACGCCTCGCATCCCCACAATAGTTTTGCGCCGCTGCCCGCAAAATTCAGCCAGCGACGGGCGACTAACTCAGAGGGCTGGCCATCGATTTCAGCATCCCAACCTTCCATTGGCAGAATCGAATATCGATTGCCGATGGTTCTGCTGCCCCATTGGATAGATTCACCCAGACAGGTTTCCTTGGCACCGGGGGCAATCTCATCCGATTGGCTCGCCACTGGGATATTGTAACCAAACCCCGAAAACACCTCCTGAAGTTGATGAGCTGTTTTGATCGCGGGTATTTTTTTTAACTTCATGATGAGATTAACTCCAGGCGACGGGCGATGTCTTCGAGGATCAACAGGTCTGATGCAGGTCTTGGGGCAATACCCGGTGGGCACTGATCATTACTCAGCGTGCCGCATATTTTAAGAAACTGTGCGGCACTATGCTTGTAGGAAGGCACAGGCGCACGAAACACGAACTGGCCAAGATACTGCAGCAAGTCATTTAAACCGTAAAAAGCATCGTCACCTGCCAACCAGCAAGCATCGCGTTTCGCAAAAATTTCAGGGGCGAACGATGACAGACCCAGCAAATAGTCACTGCCATAGATCACCATGTCGATGGCTAAGTCATTGCCAGTAAACACTTGGAATTCAGGTCTAACATCATTACGCAGGCGTATTCTTTCCCACTCCTGCAGACGGTCTAGTGACGAATGTTTCGCACCAAGGCAATTGGGCAGCATCATAAGCTCACGATAAGCCGCTAAATCATAGATGCGTCCATAGGGGACAAATTGCGCCCCCAACTCGAAGCCGACAAAATCAATGCCTGAGGTGATTTGCCGTAACGCACCAACCCAAGCTTCGCCATCTAGACCATTGAGCCCCCAACTTGGGAAAACGACAGGCGTGCCACGAGCGTCAGCAATTTCCGAAATCCTTTCCTGGTAAGCTGATACATTAAGACTGTCGTTCTGGACATCAACCACGCAAGCACCCGCAACAAAGCGATCACAGATGTCACTGGTAATCTCAAGCACCCTGACTCTATCTTTAGCCTCTAGGAACTGCACGGAACCGGTGTCCATGTTGACCGCGGGTATAAGACCAGCATCAATGGTTCGTTGTAGGTGTGCGGAAAAACCGTGCCAGTCTATGCTGCCATCAGCAAAAAACGGCAGATAAACCGCTGACATCCCCACTATTTTTCTCCGCGGCTGAATCAAATCAACCGCATCACTGTCTTTATTCATTTCAATCTCGCTCGCAAGTATTGTTGGTACGTCACAGCGCTTTTTGTTTTTAGCTAAGCCATGGTGGGCAGATGTTCAAGCATCACCTCGTAAAGCAATGCCTCACCTTTCAATTCTTTTTCAAATTCGTCTAAAACAAAATCTGCCATGCGCACAACCTCCCGGCCGATGCTGCCGGCAATATGTGGCGACAACCATACGTTGTTGAGTTGATACAGAGGACTGTCTTCTGTGGGCGGCTCCTGTTGAGCGACATCTAACAGGGCGGTAATATCCCCCCGTGCTTCAAGCGCCTCGATCATGCCTGGCTCATCTACCGTCGCGCCTCTGCCGGTATTGATGAAGGTGCTACCTTTAGACATGGACATAAAATGTTCCCGACGCAGCATATTTTCAGTTTCGGGTACATTCGCCAGATGATTACTGACGACGTAACCCCGTTCAAAAGCCTCTTCAAGTCCCACTCGCGTCACACCCATTTTTTCGGCATCAAGCGCAGATAGAAAGGGATCAAAAACGAGTATGTTCGCCCTGTGATAGGAGAGACGCCGAATAACCTCGCGTCCAACCATCCCGGCACCTAGGATCGAAATTTCAATTTCATAGTTACCTCGCGCCTTCGTTGGTAGCCATGCGCTAGGACCCTCAGACCCCAGCCGACGAGCCAATCCAAAGTAACCTTTTGCCGCGAGCGTCATTTGGGCAACAGTAAATTCGGCCACCGGAATACCATTTGCTGCCCAGGCGGAAACCACCCGTATCCCCTGCTGTAGAAAAGGCTCAGCGAAATACTTCACAGTGCCAGCGCCATAGAACACCATTTTGAGCGCAGACATTTGTTTGATCTGGGCTGGCGTCAATCGAGGCATACCCCAAGTTGAGAATATGTAGTCGATCTCGGATAGCTCTGGCAGCAAGTCATCGAAGTTATCTTTACTCACAATCACCGGATGGACATCGGCCAGCGCCTTCAACCTTTCGACTCTTGAATCCGGATATACGTGCGTGAGCAAATCTTGCCTGTTGCCAAAAAAAACTGCGCGGGGCTTGTTCATTCGGCGACCTCATACTCATGTTCTATTTCAGCCAGCATTTGATGGAGCGTTTGCGCATCATTCGCAAGGTTTTCAGGCTCATCGTCTTTGACAAATTCCAAGCACACATAACGTTCACTGCCGCCTGTCTTTTGCTCGTATTCATGCACAAGCGCGAGATATTTCTTCCAACGCTCAACACCCGCCGACAGCGGGTGTCTGTCTTTAAATTCTGGCCACCAATGAAAAGCATGGACAGATGAAAGCTTGTTCAGGTTGATGACTTGCTTGAGCCCCTCGCAACAGTTTTCTAATTCCGCACCATTTGGCGGCTGCCAGAAGCTTGATACCGCCGCATGATCAACTGACTTTATCAATCGCACAGCAGAATGGGTGGTATCGGTCAAAGTGCCCTGGTGATATTCATAAGCGACTTTTAAACCTCGCTTGGCCGCGAGGTCACCGATTCTGCGACTATCTGCAATCGCTGTTTGCCAGTCCTCTTCAGTCGCCTTATCACTGCCCTTTGCCCCGGCCCACACTCGAATAAGTGGCGCACCGAGGGCAACGGCTGATTCGAGTATAGTCTCAAACGCGTGACGGTTTTTGCTGGCGCTGCCAGCCAAAAAATAATATGAACCGTATGCTGCAACTTTCAAACCCGCAGCTTCGGTTAGCGCACGAATTTCCATCGCTTTTTCGAGATCACCAGGCGGAACGTGAACATCCCCTCCCCACTCTATTGCCGCCAAGTTGTTCACTACGCATAGATTGACAATCTCTGCCGGTTCAAGCTGTCTGAAAGTAATTGATACTAGTCCGGTTTTCACCTGTTACTCCGTAAAGGTCCAATCCTAGAAAAACTGATAGCGGCATCGGGTTACAATTGTTGCTAATGTACATAAGCACCCGTTAAATTAGTAGGCCTTCCTCGTTACCGAAATGGTGACTGGAGCAAATTTTTCACTTCATCAGCACCCAAGCGGCGGATCATCATGCAAACAACCACCGAGTTTTCGGACTATCTGCTTGATTTTGTTGTAAGACAAATGGAGACATTGGAGCGAGACTTTTTTCATGGTCTGGTTTTGCCTTCAAGGCTTGCAGGCTATCCTATGGGTGCAGACGTCAAAGGTGACCTGTTATTTGTTCTGGGTATGCTTCACGAGGCAGCGGTTTCACAGATAAACGATGCTAATGTCATTACCGCCAGCAGAAAAATCCTTGAAAGTATTGATGGCAAGGCAACCCACAGCTTCTATTCTTATCGAACAGCCGAAACACTGCTTCGTTGTCAAACTGAAGCCAGTGCCGACTTCGAATCAAATCCCTTACTCAAGGGATTTAACCCTGCACAGATTGCCGAGGTCGCCAAAGCGT
The DNA here is from genome assembly GCA_913050215.1 of uncultured Gammaproteobacteria bacterium. GTDB lineage: Bacteria > Pseudomonadota > Gammaproteobacteria > Pseudomonadales > Azotimanducaceae > UBA4582. The sequence continues at coordinate 39,985 of CAJXBG010000013.1, read as the reverse complement.
GTGACTCGACACAAATGGTGGCACAACTTGGGAAAACATTGCCGCGAAACTATGTCGCGGTGCTCGGTCGATGTGAGTTAGCGAGAGTCGCGCTCGGATTAACGCAACCAAATATCTATATGGATGATCTGGTCGACAGGACCCGGGATTTACTTTCTCGCAATAGCAAAGGGTTTATCGACGACTCCCTTAACGGAGAATCACGTTACGACATTTACTCCGCCGATATCTATTTGTTCACAGAGCCTTTTTCCAACCTTTTGGGTGATGTCTGGACTTCAGGATTTAACAACGTACTTGATTTCATTAGTCTGATGGGCACAACTGACGGCACTGCGCTCCCATGGGGCCGCTCTACCGGGGCGTTGGGGCTGTGCATCAATATCGAATTAGCAGGCATGGTGCTCGGTAGAAACATGAACAAGGAACCCGACCATTGGCTTGCTCGGGGCATTAATGCCGCTGAGCATCTAGACGCTTGGTTTAGCAACGGGCTGATCAATGCTCATAGAGGCAAATCAACATTTGCGTATCGCGGACCTTTTCGTCAGGTGCAAATGACGCTGGACATACTCGGCAAACTACTGCAAACCGTGCTCGAACTGAAAAACACAGACACCCCTGAGCTGAATGCTGCATCTTTCGCTTTTCCCAAGACGGACAAACTTTACGCCCTATCTACTACAAGCAATGCTTCAGCATGGAGTTTTGCCAACGACCAAGTTAGATTTATTGTGCCGTTTGTTGGCGGCACCGCTTCCGACTACTTGCCCGCGCCGCGCAATCCTGGCGTGTTCGAATACCCGGTGGACAGTGATCTTGCGACCGGTGTCCCGGTTGTAACGCAAGGAGAAGTGAGCTTCACCACCGCTATGGTGCCAACCGCGCTCTCAACTCAAAAAAGCCAAGTCACGGCAACATGGGCAAAGTTATCAGAAGTTTCACGCAAGCTCGAAGGCGAACGGAAACTACTTGATGTGCCCACCACCGTTGAGTATTCAGCGAATCACCGTTCAATTGATATCAAGGCGCGGTTCGCACTCGACTCGCACGTTGATGCGATCAGCTGGCAGTTCTCTGAAATTGAGAAACGACCCTTAAAGGTGCGATTCAAAACCGACTTGCAACATCAGCTAGCCACGGTGCCGGTTCATGGTTTGAAGCCCTATCGAAGCTTTTGGCACGAATTTTCTCGTGTTCATCAAATTGATATACCGCTGACCGGTCACAATACAGGGACCGAACTCGAAGTCTCAGCAACGATCACACCTAAACTGCGAGTTGCTCAAACCATCGGTGATCACCATTACCAAAGAAGCCTTTATGATCCGATTGCCGAGGATGTGGTAGATGTTTTTTTCCCGCGACGCTGCTGGCGCGATCTCACAGAGGCAAAGAAGTTTCTCGCCAATATCGATCTATTTCACTTGCACTGGCCTGAACACTTTTTAGGTACAAATTTGTCTGCTCATGAGGCAATGATCCGGTGCCTGAAAGCCTGCGACGTCGGGATTGTGTGGACGCAACATAATCTCGTGCCGCACAACGTGGCACAACGCAAAAATGCGCATGAGATCTACCAAGCATGGGCTGCGGCCGCTGACGGTGTCGTTCATCATAGTGAAACGGGAAAAACGCAGGTCGTGAGCAAATTCAACTTTGCCGAATCGGCAGTTCACAGCACCATTTTTCACGGACATTTCGGTCATTTACAGGCGCAGTCGCCTACCGAGTCCCGACCTGAACTAGAAACCGAGCTCGGACTCGCCTCCGATAAAATCCGAATTGGCATTGTCGGCGCACCGCGCATTGAAAAAAACATCCAAGGATTTCTGAACGCCTTTGCGAAGTCCAAGCGAACAGACATCGAGCTTTACGTGCCAGCACTCAGCGGTACTGAAACACTGCCAGATGACAGCAGAATCAAGGCGACGGCATACAGCATGGTGGACCGGGAGCTGTACAACAAACGCCTCGCAACCATCGACGTACTCGCGTTCCCGATTGAATCAGGTGATTTATTAACAACAGGGGTCGTCGGTGATGCCATCGGCTGGGGTATTCCGGGGCTTGTTTCAGACTGGAGGTTTTTGACTGAAAGCCTCGGAGGTGCCGCAATGCCGATGGGCAATTCTGAACGCTCGATGACAGATGCTATTGATCGGCTCACTCGAGATCAGATTGATCACGCGGCGGAGGAAGCGCGAAACCTAAGGCCCCACTATGACTGGCAAAACCTGTCAAAACAGTTTCTGACAATGCTCGAGGCGCTGGGTACCAAAAGAATCTAAATTTCACCCCCCTGTTCAACTAGGCTTAAGGTCAGTAGAATGTCGGTCTTCGCAGGTATGGGCACAAACCTATACATTTGTTTCATCCTCAGTCCGGGACCCGAACTTAATCTTGCTTTTGCTATCTAATGGCAAGTCCATTACCGATATTGCGCATTGGCAGGCTTAACATACGAATGAAAACAATCAAATTGACCCTTTTGTGGCGTGCAGTTTTTAGCGCACTTCTTCTCACTCTCATCGCGGCTTGTGATTCTGATGATGATGATGCTGTCGACCCTGAACCGGTCGCTGCGACGTCTATTGTTCGAATTATCAATGCTATCCCCGATGCGCCGTCACTCACGCTCACGGTGAATGACGAGAATTTTGGCAGCGCCGCCTTCGGTCAGGTGAGCGGTGGATTCACCTCCGCCACGGGCGGCACCGAGACCATGAGTATCGTCTATCAATCAACGGACGGTGAGACAATCAATTTTCTCGAAAACTTGACTGTACCCACCGGTGAAGGACGAGAGGTTTATATCCTGCTCACCGGCACTTTTGCTACGCCAATCAGTAGCCTGATTGACAACCCTCTAGCAACAACGGCGCTTGGGGTTCAATTCGGCAGCTCCGTCAACAATGGCCAGGCCGTCGATGTATACCTGACGAACGCAGACACTTCGCTTGAGACCGCTGTGCCTGCTGCGACTTTAAATTTTGACGGACTATCTTCCCAAGCGGAGTTTGCTGCGGGCACTGACTACCGTATAAGAATCACGAACGTAGGATCGACGGACGTGCTTTACGATTCAGGCACGATTTCGCTGCAAACGAGTGGCAATCAGATTTTTCTGCTGGTTGATTATTTTGGACCCGGAGACTCTCCATTCCGGGTGGTTAGTATCGCCAGCGGCGTGGCATCTTCTCTACAGGGTGAAGCGCTTCCTGCGGCAATACGTGTGGCAAATTTTGTCACCAACACCCCATCGGTCGATTTTTACTTCAACGACACAAACGACTTACCTGAGTTTCCCGGTATTACCTTCGGCGAATATACCGACTATTTAAACCTCGACGCTGGGGCAAGGTCTATCAACGTAACGCCGAACGGTGAAAAGACAAATTTCATTTTTGAGCAAAACGTTACTCTGGTCGCTGGCGAAAGCAGAACGTTACTGCTTGCAGGTGATCCTGCTTCCGAAGATGGTGTTCTCGGTATTGTCGTACCTGATAATGATCGTCCTATTTCAACGGAGCTTCTGCTCAGATTTCTGCACGGCTCAGCTGAATCCGGCGCTATTGACTTCTACGTACTGGAGACCGGAGAAACGGTCGATGACGAAACACCGGATATCGAGGGCGCAACCCTACTAACAAACATTAATGTGCCTGTGGCAATAGGCACCTATGATCTCATCGCGACCCCAACAGGGGAAACCACTGTGCTCGCGGGACCCACTAGGTTATCCGTTGATGTCGGGATCTATACCATTATTCTGACCGAATCAGAAAATGGGGGCGCTCCCTTCACCTTCGCAGTGCGGGAGGAATCGCTTGACTAGGTCGCGCTCTAAAACTGAATTAGTTGAGCCGAAAGGCGCTGCTTACGTCAATTATCTTACTGGAATTCAAGCATCAGCTATGACAAAACAACTGCATAGATACCTCTTAGCCAGCGCATTCATATTGTTAGCCGCCTGCGGCACAGATGAAGGTTTTGTACCCGAGGAACTCTCTATCCGCCCTCAGGTCGCTGAACTACAATTTGTCAACCTTATTCCAGACAGCCCGGAATTGTTAGTAGCCTTTGTCGACGACGATGCCAATACGGCGTTCAGCGACGTTGTTGAATTTGGCACATCAACCGTCCAGAGAGAACTGCTCATCGACGACTATGACTTAAATGTCAGTTACTTTGATGCTGATGGTGACCAGATCACTATCATCGAAAACGAGTCAATCAGGCTTACCGACCCGGATCAGCTGGTATACATTTTTACAGGCACGCTCGCCGCACCTAATCTGGAATTTAGAACGTTTCTAGAACCCCAGTACGACGAAAGCCCAATTGAATCGGGAACGGTTGAGGTCTGGTTCACTTCCGGCGTTGTTGATCCAACCTCACTGGATGTCTACCTTACAAGCCCTACAGAGGACCTCTCAAGTGCCACGCCAATAACCAATCTGATCGCCGGCGGGGTATCTGAAGTATTGACCATCGATAGACTGACCAGTTACCGACTGAGAGTAACGTCCAATAATGCTACCGAAGTACTTTTTGATTCCGGTGTGTTTATCCTTAGCGATCGCTCACGCACCCTATTTGCCCTTGCTGAATATTTTGGGCCTGACCTTCCGGGCACGACTGTGCCCAATGTGAACGGCATAGGCGTCAACGCATTTGGTTCAACAAGCTTCTCTAACAGTGGGCTACCCAGCCAGCTCAGAGCAATCAACCTGACCAGTGACCTGCCAGCAGTAGACCTCTATTTCGGCAGTACGACCGATGCACCATATACTGCGGACCTTAATCGACTGGAAGTTGGTTCTTACACGGATATTGATACCGGCATAAATAATCTGAACGTCACTCTGCCGGGCGTTAAGGATCAATTCCTGTTCGAGCAAGATCTGACCGTCGCCTCAGGCACATTTAATACATTAGTCGTCTTCGGCAGTGATACCGACGATTCTCTTTCTTCAGTTTTGTTTATCAATGACGCGCGTCCCATTGATCAACGCGTCACCATAAACTTCGTCAACACTGCGCTGGTCAACAATTCAGCCAACGTTTATTTTTTGGACCCAGGACAGGTAGTTGCCGATAGCACGCCGCAGATTGCAGGCGCTGCAACCAATTCGTTTAGCACGTTTACAGCTCGGCCAGCCACCGTCGACCTCGTGATCACTTCAGCGCTGAATAGCAGCGTGTTATACGGGCCCGAGCGCACCACCCTAACAGGCGGCATTAATTACTCGTTCATATTGGTAGAAGACACGATAAGCGCGGGATCAACGACTGAACTTGTGGTTCTGGAAGACGCAAATTAACAGCATTAGACAAACCGTTTCAGTCCGTCACTAATCACCTAGTAACATTGATCAACTCGCACCATTGATAATCTAGCACCATTGATCTTTTTCTTTAGCGACCACCGTGTTGCTGGCACTGCGCGATCGAAACACTGATCACGCCGCTGCATTGGACATCACTGAACCGTTGGGCTTGCTACCCTACGGGTCTTCGTTCAGGCTTTTTTAGACGAGCTTTCGATAGAACCCCTGTGTTCTTGGGTATCAAAGAAGCATTCTTCGACATCACTCATACTTTACATTTGCGGTGAATCAGGGCGTGTCGTCAACGAGAATAATACCTCCGGGAACACCACCCCCCTCCGCATCAACGAGAAACAAAGAATAGATTCCGCCGTTGGTCAGCGTAATTCGATCAGGACCCACCAGCACTGTAGATTCGTTCGGTTCAGTGAAAGATACATCATATTCACCTCCTTCCAGGAAAAGTGAGCCATTAGTCAAAAGTGTAAAATCTGACAGCACGGGTGTTGTGCTTGTCACCAGCGCGTCCGGGTTAGCCACGTAAATATCAAGATTCCCAGCGTCAGCTGCAGCATTGATTATCCTCAACTGCGCGCCGGTATCTACCGGTCTACGCGTATCCGTCAGAAACCTCCCCTGAACATCGCCGGTTGCAGCAGTACCGGCCAGAACGAGCGTCCGACTTTCACCTGCGATCAGTCGCCGTTGCTCTTCCTGCAAGACCGCTGCGGGTTGGCTGACAAGCGTTGCTGCGAAGAGATGTTCGTTGGTGTCAAGCTCTTCAAAGGCTGAAACGGTGCCAAAGGCAAGATTCGCAAATGCCGGTGCTTCATCTAGATTAATATCTACCGCAGCGATATCGGCCACCATATTCGCGACACGAAAGCTCGTCGGAAGGCGCTCATCAATAAATCCTGAAGCGCTCGTCGCGTTAATGCGAATCATCCGGACACCCCCGCCAACACCAAAACTATCGGCTACAGCGAGCAGAGTTCGAACTTCAGCTTCCAACTCGACGACTCCACCATCATAAATAACACTATCATCGCCACTGGCTGTTACCAGTATTCGCCGCTCCCCGCTGTCAACGGTCGAGATAGAGGAAGATGCATTAACTGCCAACGATGTGGGTGTGAGCCCATTAATCGAAGCGCTGGTAAGATCCCCAGACAAATAGATATCTAACCCAGAAGTCAGGGTTGAGCCATTAAAAAAATGGATTTCAGAAGATCCGGCTGCGATCTCACCCGCTTCCTCAACATCAATAATAGAAAGGGTTGGTGCGGCAAGACTGCCTGTGACCAGGACAGAATAGTCCCTGTTGGTCTCGGTGCCGAGCGATTCGTTAGTATCAATGATAACTTCGGTTGTACCTGCTGCATCAAAGTGTGAAACCACCGCTTCAAAACTGCCTGGGCTCACAGTGCGCAATCCACTTGATTGGGCATAGGAAACTGTAGCGAACAGTGTACCGTTCAGATCATAGCTTAGTGTGGGAGCGTTAGGCACTAAATTTACAAATCTGACTTGTGATGGATCCACGAAGCGACGGTTAAAATCATCGTCGCCGCCGCATGCATTCAGAAAAAGTGACAGCAATATCACCAGTACAGAAAAAGCCCACTTCATGTGGTTCTCCATTTATTATTGGTAAAAGTATGGATAAGTAAAAACAGTGTTAGTCTTAGTAACATCAGGCAAACAATAGTTCATTAATTTCGATACATAGGCGCAACCGGGGAAGAGATTCATTGTCTTCTTCATGCTTGCTGTACGACCCTCGAAAAGATGCCCCAATCTAACGATTTACCCGGAGATGTCAACTACCCGTAGTTATTCTCAAGATGCGCTGGCATGACGCAACGTCCAGCAACGATGGATATGTTTTCGCTGTTGAAAATCAAAGGGGATAGACTCAGCTGTCATATCGCTCACCACAAACTCATCTTGCAGACAGTCATCGAGTTTAAATCCGCGAAGATTGTTAGAGAAATAAAGCACACCATCCTTCGCTAAATACCTCATGGACTGCCGCAACATACTAACGTGATCTCTCTGCACATCAAACACATCTGTCATTCTCTTTGAATTAGAAAAACTTGGTGGGTCGACAAACACAATATCAAACGTTTCTGAATTTCCAGACTGGTTCAGCCACTTGATGCAGTCAGCCTGAACAAAGGCATGGCGGTTAACATTGTTTCCTTCGAGCAAATTGTTCAACAACATATTCCGCTCTGCCCAATCAAGATAAGTTCGGGACATGTCAACAGTGACCGTGCGTTTCGCACCGCCCAGTGCCGCGTGAACGGTAATCGACCCTGTATAAGCAAACAAATTGAGGACAGACTTTCCCCGACTTTGTTCCGCAATCCTGAGACGGATTGGACGATGATCGAGAAAAAGTCCCGTATCGAGGTAGTCTTCAAAATTAACCCAGAACTGTCCCTGCCCTTCCTTGACCTTATGGAAATGTTTTAGCTCTCCGAGCTTCTCATATTGATCTCTGCCTTTTTGGCGACGGCGAGCTTTCAGAAATATTTCATCTGTGCTGACATCCAATACAGCTGGAATAATGGAAATAATTTCCCTGATCCTCAGCTTTGCTTTGGCTTCCTCGATAGTCTTTGGTGCTTCATATTCCTGCACATGGACCCAACGTTTCTCACCATCATAAACATCAATAGCGACGGAATAGTCTGGTAAGTCAGCGTCATACAACCGGTAACAATCCACGTTTTCTTTTTTTCGCCAACGATTGATTTGTTTGAAATTTTTAACAAGACGGTTTCTGAAACCATTCGACTGCTCAGAGAGCTCATCCATCGGGATCAGGCGTGGCAATCGATAGTCATGGAAAAACTCTTTCTCTTCGATCTTAAAATGCAACAGCTTACAAGGAAGCGCACCGTTGAAGAGGGAATGAATCTTGTGAGCTCTGACCCCCACAACTTTCCCCCTCGATTTGTCGTCAGTGAATACTGAAGCATTCCACCCTTTAAACTTGGTCTTGAGTAACTGTCCAATTTCACCGTACAACCGATCAAGATCTTCATCTTGACCAAGACGTTTACCATAAGGCGGATTTAAAACAACGAGCCCTGCTTCCGGCACTTCCGCCTTAAAAGAGAAAAGATCCTGGTGTGTAATCGACACAACATCGGTCAGTCCCGCCTGCCGAATATGCTGGTTAGCACGCCCAAGCGTTGCCTTATGATGGTCATAGCCAAGTATCATGGGGGGATGTTCAAGCCCCTTTCGTCGACGCTCGGCGGCTTCGCTTAATAACCTTTGCCAAATCGCCGCATGGTGCTGCTTCCACCCAAGAAATCCGTAGTAAGTTCGATTGATACCCGGCGCAATATCGCAAGCCATCATTGCAGCTTCTATTGGCAGGGTTCCAGAGCCACACATAAAATCCACTAATGCGCCACCCGCGTTAAAAGTATCTAGCCACTTAGCTCGATAGAGTATGGCCGCAGCAAGATTTTCCTTTAGTGGGGCAGCGGAACCCCGAGTACGGTAGCCCCGCAGGTGAAGACTCTCGCCAGAAAGGTCAAGATATATCTGGACCTCGTCGTTGTTAATATAAACGTTAACCTGAATATTCGGCTTATCGGTTTCAACCGATGGTCTCTCTCCCGTCGCAGCACGAAACTGATCAACAATCGCATCTTTTGTTTTCAGCGCAGCATATTGACTATGGGTAATGGCAGAGTTACTCACGCTGGCATCGACGGCAAAGGAGTCTAGCGCAGACAAGTGTTGGCACCAGTCAATTTTACTTACGCCATCATAGAGTGCTTCCGGTGTTGCTGCCGGATAACGCCCCAGCGGCAAAAGTATTCGATTGGCAACCCGTGACCATAGACAGGCGCGGTAGGCATTTTCAATCCCACCGGAAAAATAAACACCGGCACGGGCCTCCTTAACCTCAGTCATACCCATCGCGACAAGCTCTTCAGCCAACAGCGTTTCCAGTCCTTTGGCGGCGGTTGCAAAGTAGGTATTGATCGCGCTCATGAGTGATGCCTAGTTCAGAAATTTTCGCGCTGTCACTATACAGTGAAACTAGCGTTTACGTTACACTCGATCGACCATAACTATCAGAGATGCACGAATATGAAATACCGGAAGCCAATAATCAGCTTGATACAGGGCATTGTCATCGCCACATTGGGCATGACTGCTCAAGCGGGAGACATCGCCGACAAGCTGGAAATAGCAATGAAAGCTGAGATTCGCGGGGAGTCGGATACGAAACGAGACAAAAATCGTAAACCCAGAGAAACACTCGCCTTCTTTGGCCTTGAGGACGACATGAAAGTGGTCGAACTTATTCCCGGTGGTGGCTGGTACACCAAATTACTCGCGCCCATCTTAGCTGAGAATGGACAGCTTCATGTTGCTTTCGGCACCCGTTGGATGGAAAAGAATTTGCTGACACAACCAGGATTTGAAGACGTTAAAGTTGCTGCGCCAAAGACAAAAATGTATCGCCCAGAGGGCGCGCGTTTTTACACGCTTGAAAGCACACCGCTGGGTTTAACAAACCAAGACATCGTTTTCACATTCAGAAACTATCACAACTTTGATAAAGCGGGTCGTGAGGCGATGAATCAAGCGGCGCATAAATCACTTAAAAGTGGCGGTATCTATGCGCTTGTCGACCACACCAAAAGACACATGGAAGGTTTGAACGGTGAAAATGGCAGACGTTTTGATCCTGTGCTTGCAATAAAGGAGATTCAGGCCGCGGGTTTCGAATTCGTCGATTATAGTGACCTGCACTTCCGGGCTGACGATGAACTCGAATATGAAGTGGGTCGTCGATCAGTGAGTGGGAACACGGACCGCTGGACGCTCAAGTTCAAGAAAATCTAAATCAACGCGTCAAAATTCATCCACCCAGACTAAACCGCAGGCGATCACCTGCGGTTTTTTTTCGCCCTCAAACGGTGCACTAATTCTATTTCCCCTGCCAAATCGGTGCGCCAGCTTGCACTTACTTTGTACGACTTTCCCTATCTCATTGTTTTTATTAATATTAATTTCTGGCACGCAATCTGCATTACTCTAGTCGTGAAGCGCACCCACACAGAAAATTAAACACACGAATTACCTACAATACTAGGAAAACTCTACATGAAGATCAAAACAGCAGTAATCACCTTGGGAACAACACTCCTTATGACTTCACTTTCAGCTCAAGCTGAGCTGAGTGCCAACGTCGCTATTACGACCGATTATTCGTTTCGCGGAATTTCGCAAAATGATGAAGCTATGGCTATTCAGGGTGGCTTCGACTACGCCCATGAAAATGGTTTCTACGCGGGTGTTTGGGCCTCAAATGTTGATGATAGTTTCTTCGCAGGCTCGAGCATCGAATTGGACACCTATGCTGGATGGAGTGGTGATGCAGGTCCCGTCAGCCTCGATGTGGGTTATCTGCGCTACAACTATCCTGATAGCGATGCTAGCGATCCTCTGATTGGATATGAAACCGATACTGATGAATTTCATATTGGCGTATCCAAAGATTTTGGCACAGTGAGTGCAGGTTTCACATATTACTACAGCCCTGACTTCTTTGACGTAGGGAACGGCAGCTACTTCGACTTCGGCGTTGATATTCCCGTCGGTGATTTCTCGATCGCCTTGCACTACGCAGCGACTAAAATCGATGAAAAAGACGGCGGTGCAGACCTCGACTACGCAGACTATGGCATCGGCGTTTCAACTGAGTTCGAAGGTTTTGGTCTTGATCTGAGTTACTCCGGTACTGACGACGATGGACTATGCAGCGGCAGCGATCTGTGTGACGGACGCGTATATTTTACTGTCTCCAAATCGATGTAGCTCTACTCGATAAGCCCTGCTTCAAGCAATCTCAATTGAAGTAGGGTAGCCCAGAAAACTAACAAAAATATCACCGGCCTCGTGAGGCATTAACTCGCCCACGAAAAGACAACAACGAATGCAAAAGGCATTAAAACCACTTGGAGTAAAACCCATGAAATTAGTCACAGCAATAATTAAACCGTTCAAATTGGATAGCGTACGTGATGCGTTATCTGAATTGGGCGTTGCGGGTGTAACCGTCGCTGAAGTCAAAGGCTTCGGTCGGCAGAAAGGCCATACAGAACTTTATCGAGGCGCTGAATACGTGGTCGATTTTCTGCCCAAGGTAAAGGTTGAGATAGGGATTGACGATGACAAGCTGGATGCAGTGATCGACGCAATTACCCTTGCTGCGCGAACAGACAAAATTGGTGACGGCAAGATATTTGTCACCGACTTGGTCCAAGCCATTCGTATCAGGACCGGTGAAACCGGCCCTGACGCACTTTAATCAGACTCTGAGGTTACAACCATGCAAGATCAGATTTTTCAACTCCAGTATGCTATGGATACGTTTTACTTCCTCGTTTGCGGTGCGCTTGTCATGTGGATGGCAGCCGGATTTGCAATGCTTGAAGCTGGACTTGTCCGAACAAAAAACACGACAGAAATACTCACCAAAAATGTCGCGCTATTCTCGATTTCCTGCATCATGTATCTCGTGGTGGGTTACAGCATCATGTACGGCGGCGAAATCTTCCTAACGGGGATTGAAGGCGGCGATACTCTCGTTAAAGATGCGCTTGCCAGCTCAGCCGAAAATGGCTTTGATGGTGATTCGGTTTACGCTGGCCCATCAGACTTCTTCTTCCAAGTCGTCTTTGTAGCAACCGCCATGTCTATTGTGTCTGGCGCTGTGGCTGAGCGAATGAGGTTATGGCCGTTTCTAGCCTTTGCTGTCGTCATGACAGCCGTTATTTACCCACTTGAGGGCAGCTGGACATGGGGTGGTAACGCCGTATTTGGGCTTTACAGTTTGGGCGATGACTTCGGCTTTTCTGACTTCGCCGGTTCCGGCATTGTACATATGGCCGGCGCTGCTGCTGCGTTAGCAGGCGTTCTTCTACTGGGTGCACGCAAAGGAAAATATACAGAAGATGGTCGAGTGGTGCCTATCCCAGGCGCTAACCTGCCGCTCGCAACACTAGGCACATTTATTCTCTGGATGGGCTGGTTCGGATTTAACGGCGGCTCAGTACTCAAGTTAGGTGATATCAGCAACTCAAATGCTGTCGCAATGGTATTCCTCAATACCAATGCAGCGGCAGCCGGCGGTCTCGTCGCGGCACTGATCATTTCACGACTGAAGTTCGGCAAAACCGACCTGACAATGACCCTGAACGGCGCGCTCGCCGGGCTCGTCGCCATTACGGCGGAACCTTCGACGCCCAGTGCATTGGAAGCAACATTAATCGGTGCCGCTGGCGGCGTGATTGTTGTCTTTTCCATTCTGTCTCTGGACAAATTAAGAATTGATGACCCGGTTGGCGCCATCTCGGTTCACGGTGTCGTCGGATTGTGGGGGTTGTTAGCAGTTCCCCTGACTAACGACGGAGCAACCTTCTTGGGCCAAATCGTGGGCGCATTGACTATTTTTGGCTGGGTATTCGCTGCCAGTTTTGCGACATGGTTCGTTATCAAACTCATTATTGGCATTCGTGTCAGCGACGAAGAAGAGTATGAAGGTTCAGACGTCAGCGAATGTGGTATCGAAGCTTATCCTGAGTTCACAGGCACCAGAGGCTCCGGCATCTAGTCAGACCGACGAAACACCGTGCCGGCATTCCAATCTTCCGGCACAAAACAGAACCCCTCTTGCGGAGACATCCTGTCTCCGCTTTTTTTTACTCGGGATTTACTCAAACGCCTTGAGGCAGGTATTGCGCCAAAAGTACGATCGATATTCCCTATTGATTCGATCAAAACAATCCGTTTTTACAATTGCTCTTTGCCCGTTAATGTTCGCTCCACCAATGAGTTATTACACACGTCGTGACACAACTCGCGACACAAGGAGCAATAAATGCAGACCAGAGAATCAAAAAGGGTACCAGACGTCACCTTCAAAACGAGAACAGACGATGGCTGGAAGAATATAACAAGCAATGACATTTTCGCCGGCAAAACCGTGATCGTTTTTTCACTGCCGGGCGCATTCACACCCACGTGCTCTGCAACACATCTACCCCGCTACGAACAATTGGCGCCTCAGTTTGCCGCTGAGGGTATAGATGACATCATCTGCATCGCTGTGAATGACGGCTTTATCATGTATGCGTGGGAGAAAGAACAGGCGCTGAATCACGTGAAACTCATACCGGACGGAAATGGTGAATTCACAGAGCAAATGGGCATGCTTGTAGACAAAACTGATCTCGGATTTGGCAAACGATCTTGGCGCTACTCTATGCTGGTTAAAGACGGGGTAGTCGACAAAATGTTCATCGAACCCGAAGTCGAAGGCGACCCATTTGAGGTATCTGATGCAGAAACCATGCTGAGATATATCAACAGTGATGCTGCCATTCCCGAGTGTGTTGCCGTGATCAGTCGGCCCGGGTGCCCGCATTGCCAACGCGCCAAGGACGTGCTCGCAGCACGTAATATGAACTATAACGAAATTGTGCTTGGCAAGGATATCGAACATCCCGCACTTAGAGCGCTCGCTGGGTCTACCACCGTACCTCAAATATTTATCGGCGGAAAACTCATTGGTGGCGCTGATGATCTTGAGTCCTTCGGCGTATAGAACAGAACACTTGTTCTTAAAACAGACGCGAGAGAATCGGCATTTATTTGCAGATTCTCTCTGACTGATACATGTATAATCTCGCGTTGATGCCAAACGGCACCACCACGCTTAATTTGGGATTAGTACATGCTCTTTAAGAACGCCTCCATATACCGCCTGACTCAAAGTTTCGATTCAAACACCGATTCGCTGCAAGACCAGCTTTTACAGCGCTCTTTTACACCTTGCTCTGGTTTCAGACCATCCAGCTTTGGCTGGGTGCCACCGATATCGGGTGTCGAAGATGCACCACTGTTCCACGAGGTTGCAGGTTGCATACTACTTTGCGCACGTCGGGAAGATAAGGTGATTCCCCCGAGCGCCCTCAACGAGGCGATTGCCGAACGCGTAGAGAGAGTAGAGTCATTGGAGGGAAGAAAGCTGAGATCAAAAGAGCGCATGAGTATTAAAGATGAAGCGCTGGCCGAACTGATGCCGCGGGCGCTGGCCAAGTCCAAACAGATCCTGGGATACATCTCCCCCAGTGACAATCTGCTGGTTATCGATACGGCGAATGCGTCAGAAGCTGAATTGTTTATTAACTGCCTTCGAGAATCTCTCGGCACGCTTAATCTTGTACCACCCCAGGTTAAATCAAACCCCAGTGAAACCTTTAACCAGTGGATCCTGAAGCGAAAATTACCCGATAACTTTAACCTTGGTAACCAATGCGACATGGTCGACCCCGAGGACGGCAGCAGCGTAAATTGCCGCAGGCAGGACCTCGATACTCAAGAAATCAGGAATCACATCGAGTCCGGTAAGGTCTGCACAAAATTGGGGATTCGGTGGCATGGAGATCTGACCCTGTCTGTGGACAAGGAACTGATCCTACGGCAGATTAAAATGGAGTCGAGTGACGATGATGCAAACGACGAAGACAACCCTATCGCAAGACTCGATGCTGCCTTTGTCAACATGACCCTCGAATTTGCGAGATTCCTGCCAGCACTGTTCTCCGCCCTTGGCGGCGAAACCCAGTCACTTTCAAGCTAACACCCAAGAAAGACAAGTATTCCCACCGTCCAAAAATTTACGGTATAGTTCTGTCAATCATACGCGAGAGCACGGATATGACTGAGCATGTTGCGGGCAACGGGTTACTAAATCGGCGCGGACTTTTGAAGGCAACAGGTGCCGGACTCGCCGGTGGTGTTTTGATGCCAGTCATGGCGCCGGTGAGCGCTGCCGAAGACTGGATGACGACATCCGGCGCACCCATGGATGAATATGGCGCGCCCTCAAAACACGCCCGCCTGAAACGCGTGAACATTGGCGCTCACCCTTATGGTTCTGGCGCAGGTTCATCTTCAACACCGCTTGAAAAGCTTAACGGCACAATCACACCAAACAGCTTACATTTTGAGCGGCATCATAGTGGCATTCCGGACATTGACCCGGCGCGCCACACCCTAACAATTTATGGTGAGACAAATAAGAAACTTCAATTCAGCTATGAAGATCTCTTGGCTTATCCAATGGAGACTCACACCTACTTTCTAGAATGCTCGGGGAATAGTTATAGCAATGTGATTTTCCCTGAGGCTGCCGACAAAACCGTTGGCGAATTAAACGGACTGGTCTCCTGTTCCGAGTGGACAGGTGTCCCTCTACACTACTTGCTCGATGAAGCCGGATTAAACTCAAATGCAAATTGGATAGTCGGCGAAGGTGCTGATGCCGCGGGTTTGACCCGAAGCATCCCAATGAAGATAGCAACTAAAAATGTGATGATTGCGCTCTTTCAAAATGGTGAACCGCTACGCCCTGCTCAGGGTTACCCTATGCGGCTATTTGTACCCGGATCTGAGGGTAACGTCAGTGTTAAATGGCTCCAGAATATCAAGGTCCAAAAAACGGCAGCCTACACAAAAGATGAGACTAGCAAATACTCTGACCTGCATGTTGACGGAAAAGCCGACATGTTTTCTCTAGAGATGGGCGTGAAATCTCTCATCACATCACCATCAGGAAAAATGAAACTCAACCGCAAGGGTGTATACGAAGTCTCTGGTCTCGCCTGGTCCGGTGCGGGCGGAATCAATCAAGTAGAAGTCAGTGCCGATGGCGGCAATTCTTGGGCTACCGCTGCACTGCAATCTGAACACCGTAACTTGTCTCTGATGAGATTCAGGATACCTTGGCGATGGGAGGGACAGCCTGCAGTACTACAAAGCCGGGCAACCGACGATAAAGGCAACGTTCAGCCAACCCGGGCCGCCGCACTCGCCAAATATTCAAAGTCAAATATCTATCATTACAATGGCACGCAGAGCTGGCAAGTCACTCAAGCAGGAGTTGTCAAAAATGTTTACGCGTAATTGTCTAGTTGTTAATCATCTTGGACGCGTGTGCCTGGCGCTTCTCGTAACCTTTGTCGTCAACCAAGCACACGCCGGAAATAATCAGGGCAACCTCGGCGTACACTTAACACCGGCACTTGGCCAGACGCCAAACTTACACATAGACAACATCGTTTCACCGGATGGTCTTGCACTACCCGATGGCAGTGGCAGCGCAGCTGAGGGCAAAACACTTTATATTTCAGCGTGTGCAAGCTGCCACGGCATGAGCGGTATGCAACCCGGTAATGAGGTCGCCGGCGGCAAGGGCAGCATCGGCACAGATAGCCCCTTCAAGACCGTTGGCAGCTATTGGCCTTATGCTACAACACTCTATGACTACATCGCCCGAGCAATGCCTTACGACAAGCAAAAATCTCTAACTGTTGATGAAACCTACGCCATTACAGCCTATGTGCTCGAACTCAATCAGATCATTAAAAAAGACGACGTGATGGATAAGCACACACTACCGAAGGTTGTCATGCCGAATGCGGATGGGTTTAACGAACTTAATTGACAATGCCTTGTCCACCATCAGCACAATCCAGTCGAAGAAATTCCGCAGTTCAGATAGCGTTCACCGATGAAGATGAGGTGCCCCTGTGATAACATTCACAACCTGGCCCCTTAGCTGCACCGCCTAACCTTTTTACATCTTCGGAGAAACGCCCATGTCGTGGGAGCAACTAGCAGAGATGGATGCCTTCGGCACATCACCGTTCCAGAATCTCTGTTGCACTAAAGTATCAAGGCTCATACCAGATGCGCGCTTTGAAGAGGCCCTCATTCAAGACAAAGCGTTTGAAGACGGCTTTGCTGAAAAGTACTTCGTCGCAGACATCCCAACTATCGATATGAAGGTTTACGTTTATCTAGACAGTGCCGAGATTGTCTCACCCTATCTGGACATTAAATTTGACAGAGCCAACTCGCGGACCCCGGATGATCTTGCCCTAAAATTGATCAGAGAACTCTCTAACGCATTTTAGCAAAGGCACATCGACTCAAAGCGTCGAACGCGCGCTAAGGCAACGCTTTCATCGTGAGCGCACCGACTTCCGCAGCGATACTGTTTGGAATTAGGAAAGTCAGGCTGTAGTGCAACACCTTCCATTCGCCGTTCTCTTTTATCAACACACCGGTGCCCCGGCAGCGACCTAGCCTCTCATTGTCGAGTTGCTCGTCAAACCAGGCGAAATCTCCTTCTCTTTCGATGTTCCGTTCCACGGGTAAATATGTCCAACCTCGCCCCTTGTCGAAGTGAGGCTTGGCGTAAAGCTTGAACGCTGAAACAGACCACCGCTCAGAAGCGTCGGTGCCAAGAAAATAGCCATTACTGGCAAAACGATTAAAATAGCCATCAAAGTTGGCTTTCGACGCATCGACATGAAAGCCATCCAAGAAACGATTGAGCTCCGCATGCGCCGTCGGTTCTGCCGCTAAACCCCGAGATGACAAGACAAGCAACACAATCAGAACCTCGATAAAAATCAGACTTTTCAACACAGTAACTCTCCCCTATCAATCGATTTGTTCTTCCGAGCAAGATAACCAACCTGTGCTTTCAACGCCAGCGTGGCAGGATCATCTCGTTATCAGCACGTCACTATAACCCTTTATGGCGTCGAGTCGCGCCAGAACACACTGTCCTCAATATTCCGTCCTCGATATTACCATTCAATAATGATGCCGACGTGCTGCTGACGCTGTGCGCTGTGCGCAATCGTTATCACGTTTTTATCGACTGCCTGAGTCAAATCAGTAAGGCAAGGCCGGACGGCCGAAAACCTGGCAGACGACGGCGCAACAACCCGTGTTTGCTGCGAAACAGACCCAAATCAAAATCGCTTTCACCCGTGTTGGCGCGTTGATTCAAAAGCGATTTTCCCCTGAGATGTTTGCTATGATAGGCCGCATCTAATCCACAAGATTTGCCAGAGAAAAATTCATGAGTCACAACACCATCAGCGCGTTATTAGCCGGACAAGTCACAGTAGAAAGCACCGTCACCGTAAAAGGCTGGGTCAGGTCCAAACGAGATTCGAAAGCAGGTATTTCTTTCATCGCCGTTCACGACGGAACCTGTTTTGACACCATCCAAGCCGTCGTCCCTAACGACCTCGAGAACTATGAAAC
This sequence comes from uncultured Gammaproteobacteria bacterium, assembly GCA_913050215.1. Lineage (GTDB taxonomy): Bacteria > Pseudomonadota > Gammaproteobacteria > Pseudomonadales > Azotimanducaceae > UBA4582. The sequence continues at coordinate 21,479 of CAJXBG010000013.1, read as the reverse complement.
AATGGTGCTTCCAATCTCAACCGGCTGCGGCGTTGTCATTACAGGCACGCTCGTCGAATCACAGGGTAAAGGGCAGTCTGTCGAAATACAGGCGACAGCGGTTGAAGTGCTTGGCTGGGTAGATGATCCCGAGTCATACCCCATTGCCAAGAAGCGACACACTTTTGAGTACCTCAGGACGGTCGCTCACTTGCGACCCCGCACTAACACCTTTGGTGCTATTACGCGGGTTAGAACAACGCTGGCTAATGCAATCCACAACTATTTCTTCGAGCGGGACTTTCACTGGATCAACACACCGCTTATCACCGCAAGCGATTGCGAGGGTGCTGGAGAATTATTTCGCGTAAGTACACTCGATATGACCAACCTGCCGTTGGACCCTCATCAAGCTGTGGACTATAACCAGGATTTCTTCGGCAGCGAAGCGTTTCTCACCGTCTCAGGGCAGTTGAATGTGGAGGCTTACTGCCTCGCCATGTCCAAGGTCTACACCTTCGGGCCAACCTTTCGGGCTGAGAACTCGCACACAAGTCGTCATCTGGCAGAGTTCTGGATGGTCGAGCCTGAAATTGCATTCGCCGACCTCAATGACAACGCTGATCTGGCGGAAGACCTGTTGAAATACATCTTCAAAGCGCTGCTAGAGACACGCGAGGATGATATGGCGTTTTTCCAGCAGCGTATCGATAAAACAGTTATCGAGCGATTGACCACCGTCGTGGATGCCGAATTCGAACGCATGGAATACGCCGACGCAATTAAGATACTTCAGGCATGCGGCAAGAAATTTGAGTTCCCAGTTGAATGGGGACTTGATTTGAAATCAGAACATGAGCGCTATCTCACAGAGGAACACGTGGGCCGTCCGGTGATTCTCATGAACTACCCCAAGGATATCAAAGCATTCTATATGCGTGTGAACGACGATGATAAAACCGTCGCCGCGATGGATGTACTGGCGCCAGGCATTGGAGAGATTATCGGCGGCAGTCAGCGCGAAGAACGACTGGACGTGCTTGATGCACGGATGGCGCCACAGGAAATAGGTGAAGAACTCTGGTGGTATCGTGACCTTCGAAAGTACGGCACGGTGCCTCATGCTGGCTTCGGCATGGGCTTTGAGAGAATTCTTAATTATGTGACCGGTATGGAAAACATCCGAGACGTGATTCCATTTCCTCGAACACCGGGCAGTGCGCACTTCTAACCAATTTCTACTCGTTTTCTTTTCTACTAAGTTAATCCAACAGGAGCGACATTTTGAAACTACTAATCGCGATGATGAGCCACGAGACGAACACTTTCTCTCCGGTACCCACATTACTTGAACGTTTCGGCAGTGGCGCGAACCCACCGGAAAACGCGGATGCATACCGCGCGATTAAGGGACTAGGCTTAACGATGGCTGGCATGATCAGTGTGGCCGAGGAGAACGGCATTGACATCATCACGCCAATTGCCGCAGGCGCGCCGCCTTCCGGTCCTGTTTCAGATGAAGCCTACGACTACATCAGTGATTGCATTTGCCATGCCGTGGCGGACTGCGATGGTATTTTGCTTGAACTTCACGGTGCCATGGTGACAGAAACGCGAGAAGACGGTGAAGGTACCCTGCTCAAAAGATTAAGAGAGGAGAATCCTGGTATACCGATCGGCGTTGGGCTAGATATGCACGCTAATCTATATCCGGAGATTGTTGACAATTCGACTGTCATTGCAGGGTTTAGAACTTATCCTCACATCGACATGTTCGAAACAGGTGTTCGCGCCGGGCGAGTGTTGATCGAGGCGATGAACAACCGAGTGAACCCCACAATGGCCTGGGGCAACTGTCCCATGCTACCCCACGTCATGCGGCAGGGTACTGATGATCACCCCAACAAGATGCTTCAGGAGAAAGTCGCGGAGTATGAAAAAAATGGCGCACTTTGTGTTGCACTGTTTACAGGTTTTCCCCACGCAGACATTCTTAACGCAGGCTTGAGCGTCGTAGTCACAACGGACAATAACCAAGAGGAAGCGATTCGGATTCGTGACGAGCTGCTTGAACTGGCCTGGCAAGAACGAGAGAACTTCGTCTACGAAATAACGCCACTCTCTGATTCCGTTGGCAGCGCATTTGACGCCGCTGATGAACCCGGCGAAGGCCCCGTCATACTACTCGATCATTACGACAACACCGCATCCGGCGGCACGATGGATACAACTGAGGTACTGAGAGAAATACTCGCGCAAGGGCTTGAAGATGTGGCGGCCTATGGCATCTATGATCCGGCCGCAGTAGCACAAATGATCGAAGCGGGGATCGACAGTGAAGTTACCGTATCCCTGGGTGGTAAAATGCACCTCGACGCGCTTGAGGTACAGAGCTCCCCGCTGACCGTTACCGGCCGGGTGAAGCTTATCTCCGATGGACGTTACACAATTACCGGACCGATGGGCACAGGGTCAAAAATGAATATGGGCCACACGGTATTGCTTGACACAGGCAATGTTCTGATTGCGGTGATTTCCCGACATATTGAACCCTATGACCTAGGCTGTTTTTCCAGTCTAGGGATAGATCCAATGGCTAAAAAGTATCTAATGCTGAAAAGCAGAATTCACTATCGCGCTACTTTTATGCCTATCGCAAAGAAAATTATCGAATGTGCCGGCGTGGGAGTTTGTACTTCGGACTACGATCAACTGACCTTCAGAAACGTACGGCGTCCGATCTTTCCGCTCGACAACATTAATTCTAGTAGCTTTAAGGACGGCTTCCCTGACCATTAGGCTTGGGCAATTCGAGCTGCAGACCCTATCCAAATGCCCTTAGAGGAGACACGCTAGAGCTCTCAAGGGCAGCACAAGCACCCCTGGGACAAGATTCCCATGGGCACGCCTACAATTATCCGCCATTTTTTGTATACTACGCCTCGAAAATTAGCGTGCTCTTGACGACGATCGGCCACAAACCGTGTCAGCGTCAATATTTGGTTATCCACCTGAAGAATTACTTGAGACAGATATGACGGAACAGAAATCTAAAATAATCTACACCCATACCGACGAAGCGCCAGCTCTGGCAACCTACTCTTTTCTACCAATCATCAATCGATTCACCCGCGCAGCCGGGGTAGAAGTAGAGCTAAGTGATATATCGCTTGCAGCGAGAATTCTTTGTAGTTTCCCTGAGAGACTCACTGAAGAACAGCGAGTACCCGATGCCCTGACTGAATTGGGAGAACTCACCAAAGAATCTGGCGCAAATATCATAAAACTACCAAACGTCAGTGCCTCAATACCACAACTGATAGGCGCGATCTCAGAACTTCAGGCACAGGGATTTGATATTCCGGACTTTCCCGAAGATCCACAGACTGATGAAGAGAAAGACATTCGTGAAACTTACGCTCGAGCACTGGGCAGTTCAGTAAACCCAGTCTTGCGTGAAGGTAACTCTGACCGACGTGCACCAGATTCAGTTAAGCAGTTCGCCCGCAATCACCCACATTCCATGGGTAAGTGGAGCCAATCATCACGCACGCACGTTGCGCATATGAGAGAAGGTGACTTCTACCATAGCGATAAATCAGTCGTCATTGAAAAAACGGGTAGTCTTCGGATAGAACTGGTTAGCGACAACGGTGACGTGACCGTACTGAAAGAAGCAGTTCCCGTCATTGAAAAAGAAGTTGTCGATGGCATGTTCATGAGTGTCGCCAAACTTCGAACCTTCCTTGAAGAAGAAATGGAAGGCGCCAAGAATGCTGGATTATTGTTCTCGCTTCATCTGAAAGCCACCATGATGAAGATTTCTGACCCTATTATTTTTGGTCATGCAGTAACGGTTTACTTCAAGGACGCTTTTGAGAAACACGCCAAGACATTCGAAGAGCTGGGTGTTAACCCCACCACGGGTCTCGCGAGTGTGTACGAAAAAATTCAAGACGTTACTTTTTCACTGCATAACGAAATAGAGGCAGACCTTCGCGCCTGTTACGAGAATCGTCCTGAAACTGCCATGGTAGATTCGGACCGAGGCATCACAAATCTTCACGTACCCAGTGATGTCATCGTCGATGCTTCGATGCCTGCGATGATCCGTCTGGGTGGTCAGATGTGGGGTACCGATGGCAAGTTGAAAGATACTAAAGCGATTATTCCTGACAGCTGCTATGCAACGATCTATCAAGAAGTCATCAATTACTGTAAGCACCATGATGCATTTGACCCAACGACAATGGGTACGGTTCAGAATGTTGGTTTGATGGCGCAGAAAGCTGAAGAATACGGATCACACGACAAGACTTTTGAGCTGCCTTCAGATGGCACCGTACGCGTCGTGGATGAAGCAGGCAATGTCATCATTCAGCACGAGGGTTTAGAAACAGGTGACATTTGGCGCATGTGTCAAACCAAAGATGCCCCCATTCAGGATTGGGTAAAGCTTGCAGTCAATCGATCGCGCGCTTCTGGCATGCCAGCAATTTTCTGGCTCGATAAATACCGTGGCCATGATGCACAAATCATCAAGAAAGTTGAAACCTATCTCGAAGATCACGATACGAGTGGCCTGAAAATTCAAATCATGTCACCGGATCTGGCGATTCGTTACACCATGGATCGTTGTCGTCACGGCGAAGGCACCATATCGGTCACTGGCAATGTGCTGCGTGATTACTTGACTGACCTATTTCCAATTCTGGAATTGGGTACCAGCGCAAAGATGTTGTCTATTGTGCCTCTGATGGCTGGTGGCGGTCTGTTCGAAACTGGCGCTGGTGGATCAGCACCCAAACACGTTCAGCAGTTTGTTGCTGAAAATCATCTGCGATGGGACTCACTGGGTGAATTTCTGGCATTGGCAGTATCCTTGGAAGATGTTGCGGACAAGACCCAAAACAATCGAGCCAAGGTGCTTGGGCAGGCGTTGGATAAAGCAACAGGTAAACTGTTAGAGCTGAACAAGTCGCCCTCGCGCAAAACCGGCGAACTCGATAATCGCGGTAGTCACTATTATCTCGCCAGCTACTGGGCAGAGGCATTGGTAGCACAGGACGATGATCTGGAATTAAAAGACGCTTTCAAAGCACTGGCTAAAGCGCTGGTCGACAATGAAGATCAAATCGTCAAAGAACTGATCGACATCCAGGGCGACAAAGTTGATCTGGGTGGTTACTTCTATCCGGATGCCAAGAAGGCAGAAATAGCGATGAGACCCAGCGCTACATTGAACGGCCTGTTCTCTTAAACTACAGGTCTCAGTGCTTTAATTTTTGTTAATTCTAAGCCCCCGTTGTATTTATACTTCGGGGGCTTTTTTCTGCCATTGCCTCAAGCGCCGGAAGTACTATCTGCTTTTGAACTCCTAGCCCCTCGATTCCAATTTCAACAACATCACCGGGCTTTAGGTACGTCGGCGGCGTCATGCCAGCTCCGACCCCGGCGGGTGTTCCTGTAAATATTGCATCTCCGGGTTCCAGCGTCATGAACTGGCTCACATAACTGACGATGGTTGCAGCGCTAAATATCATATCTTCAGTACTGGCGTTTTGACGCATATCGCCGTTTACTTTCGACCAGATTTTTAGCTTTTGCACATCCGCCAAAGCGTCAGGTGTGACCAACCATGGCCCTATTGGCGCAAATGTATCAGCGCTTTTCCCTTTCACAAATTGGCCGCCGCGCTCTCTTTGAAATTCTCTTTCAGAGACATCATGACCCACGGAGAACCCAGCAACATAGTCAAGCGCGCTGGCCTTGGAAACGTATTGCGCTCTTCTTCCGATGATAATGACCAACTCAGCTTCGTAGTCTAATTTACGCGAAGCCCTAGGGGTTTGAACCGGATCATAAGGACCATGCAACGCAGAAACAGCCTTCATAAACACTAACGGTTCTTTCGGAAGCGCTGTGGTCATCTCCGATGCATGTGCTTTGTAGTTGAACCCGATAGCGATTATTTTACTGGTGCCCGCCACCGGCAACCCAATTCGAGGCTCTCCCTCTACTAGCGGTAGCTCGGCAATATCAATGCCTTTAAGGTTCGGAACCATCGCCAGTGTACTTGGGTCAATGTCCTCAATGTGTTGCGACAAATCCCGAATACGCCCTTCGCTATCCAGCACACCCGGTTTTTCAGCGCCAACGGGGCCATATCTCAGCAGTTTCAAACCATCTGCGTAGGCCGCCTGTTGAAGTAGGATTAAGCCAGCACCCAATAACACCTGCACTAAGTTTCTGATAGACATCTCCACCTCTCCCTCATCGTTGTAAGGCCATTGATCATACGTTACCGGTGTGAGGTTTGGCGAACCTGAAAGATTGAGTTTTTTGGCAAAAAAACGCATGCTCTCCAATACAATTTTGATTTGATGAGCATCCAAAATGAACCGGAAGGAATGGTTAGCCCAGGTAAAAGAAGAAATTATTGAGCCCGATTTACCGATATGTGATCCCCATCATCATCTCTGGGATACACCGACCGACAGATATTTGCTTGACGAAATTCTGGAAGACACGAATGGCGGGCACAATATTGTCAGCACCGTGTTCGTTGAATGCAATTCAATGTTTCGGGCAGATGGACCAGAAGCACTTAAGGTAATTGGCGAAACTGAATTTGTTCAAGGTATTGCTGCAATGAGCGCCAGTGGTCGATACGGCAATACCCGTGTCGCCAACGGCATCGTCAGTCACGCTGATCTTACGCTGGGTGCAGACGTACGCCCGGTACTGGAAGCCCATATTGCTGCCAGCAATAATCGATTCAAAGGTATTCGGCATGCCGCCGGGTGGCACCAGGATAGCGCTGTCAGAAACTCCCATTCACACCCGACGGAACACCTGATGCTTGATGATCAATTTCAGGCAGGACTTCAGGTTCTCTCAGATATGGGGCTGACCTTCGATGCCTGGTTTTACCACGAACAGTTGCCGGAGTTTATCGCCCTAGCTAACAACTTCCCCGAGGCGACCATTATTCTTGATCACTTTGGTGGACCATTAGGTATTGGCCCTTACCAGGGCAAGTTGGATGAAGTTTACGAGAAATGGTGTGAGTTGGTTGCTCCGCTTAAAAACAACCCCAATGTGCTTTTTAAACTCGGCGGCATTAATATGAAGGTCAATGGGTTTGAGTGGCACAAGCATCCCCAACCCCCCTCATCTGACCAACTGGTAGATGCAACTGCGCGTTACTATCAGTTTTGTATTGATAACTTTGGCGCTGACAGATGTATGTTCGAAAGCAATTTTCCAGTGGACAGAGACTCCTGCTCGTACCATGTACTTTGGAATGCCTTTAAGAAAATGAGCAGCGGTTATACCGACCAACAGAGACAAGCACTGTTCCACGACACGGCAACAAAAGCCTATAAACTGTCCACCGACTGATCCGGCTATAACCAGCGCTATAAGATATCCCGCAGAGACAACTGTGCGCACGTACCAGCGGTTTACAATTTGTAATTTAGCTTCCGTTAGAAAGTCCTATAGCGTTGGGCATGCGCCAAATCTACCCTTTTTCGGCCCGGGCACCCAAGGTACTTTCCAATCTCAATTCGTTTGAATGATAGTGATGACAGCGTTTGACACAGCGATCAAATTTCCCAATTATGGCACTTCAGGCAAATCCAGTCAGAACAAAACCGGGAGAGTAACTATGGAAACGGGAAACTTCACAGGATTTGAGGTCTCGGTCACTGAACCGGGTATCGCTTGGATAGAATTTAACGAACCTGAAAAACTGAATGGCATGAGTATCGGTAAGAAGCGGGATTTGATTGAAACGCTGACTCAGGCGCAGATGGATAATGCAATCAGGGTCATCGTGTTTATTGGCCAAGGTCGTGGATTTTGCGCCGGAGACGACCTCAAAGCCTACTCAAGAGGTGCCTCCAGTGACAATGCGCTTATGGCGCCCATTCCCCCCGGGCACGACAATGCACTTGGCACATACAATGCGTTAAGGCACATATCTCAGGCCCTGAATCAGAAAATCCGAAGCTTGGACAAGTTGACGATTGCCGCCATCAACGGTGTCACCATTCAAACCGGATTATCTCTTGCACTGGCTTGTGATTTCAAAATTGCGGCGACCTCGGCAAGGCTAGGTAGTGCGACCCTCAGGTTTGGTTTACTGCCAGACGAAGGCGGCCAATATCTGCTAATGCAGCATCTCGGACTCGCCAAAACAATGGACTTCATCATGCGGAAGCGAATCGTTGATGCTGAGGAAGCCATGTCGCTCGGCCTGGTCAATTCGGTTGTTCCGGATAACGCGTTAAGAGTCGAGGCAGCTAAACTCGCAGAAGAATTTGCCAATGGACCACAAGTGGCGATGCGCATGATGAAACGTTCAATTTACCAGGCTGCAGAATTAACCTTTGATCAAGCCTGTGATGAAATCGCCGCAAAAACAGCGGTGACGGATCATCACCCCGATACAAAAGAAGGTGTCAGTGCCTTTCATGAGAAGCGTGCACCAGCGTTTAATGCATGGCTAACAAAAACGCAGTAAGCGTGGAGTTGATTTGAATCGCAAACCCCCAGAGTTACCGGACCAGTTTTTCAAGCGTCAGGATGAATCCGGCGACGAATTATTTTACGTCCATCCTCGTTTTGAAACACATATCGACGATAGTACGATCGACAACCTGACCGCGTTCTATCGGGAAGCGTTGAAACCGGACGATCGTGTACTTGATTTGATGTCCTCATGGATCTCCCATCTGCCACCGGAAGTGCGTTACCAGCAAGTTTCCGGTCTTGGCATGAACGAAGCCGAGTTAGCCCGCAATGAACGCCTCGATGACTATGTGGTACACAATTTAAACGATGAGCCATCACTACCTTATGAGGATGCAAGTTTTGATGTCGTGACAATTGTTGTTTCGGTTCAATATCTGACCCGCCCCTTTGAAGTATTCGAAGAAATAGCCAGGGTGCTCGCGCCTGGGGGTCGCTGTATCGTCGCGATGTCTCACCGGCTGTTTCCCACTAAAGCCGTTTACGCGTTTCAAATGTTGTCACCTGAAGACAGGTGCCGCATCGTCGCCGCTTACATGAAAAATACCGAACAGTTCGAAGAGACGGAAAGCCTCGACCGCTCGCCGCCTGTGGGTGACCCGCTTTGGCTAGTGAGAGGGCATCTCTACTAACTGCCACAATATTTATGATACAAATATAAACAAACGAATCGTTAAACGACACGAGTAAAACCTATGAATTACACATGCTTTGATGTGACCATCGAAAACAATATTGCCCATATCGTTCTGAACCGACCTGAAAAGCGGAACAGCATGAATGTCGCATTCTGGGATGAACTTCCAGCAATCATTCAGGATATTGATAATGAGAGCCGCGCCCGCGTCATTGTTATCTCGTCTACTGGACCGCACTTTTCATCAGGCCTCGATATCAGCGCTTTCCTTGCCAATGACAATGCAGCGCCAGAGGGTAGTAGACCGGATCCGAAAGAAAAGCGCGTCAAAGGCGAAAAATCGTATCAAAATATTAAGCGTATGCAGAAGAGCTTCTCGGTATTAGAAGACTGCAGAGTACCTGTCTTAGCGGCCATCCAAGGAGGCTGTATTGGTGGTGGCATTGATCTCACCACAGCATGTGACATGCGCTATGCCAGCGCCGAGGCCTTTTTTACGGTCTATGAAATTAATATCGGTATGACTGCCGATGTGGGCACTTTTCCACGTCTGGTCAAATTGATACCCGAGGGAATCGTTCGCGAGCTTTGTTACACCGGCAGACGAATGCCTGCTGAAGAAGCCAAAAGCGCTGGGCTCGTGAATAACGTGTACCCGGACCAAGCCACCATGTTGGCTGAAGTCATGAAAATCGCCGCCGACATTGCGAGCAAGGCCCCTCTTGCCATTTACGGTTGTAAGCGCATGATCAACTACGCAAGAGACCATTCCACTGCAGATGGCCTGGATTACATCAGTATCTGGAATGCAAGTATGTTGCAGCCCGAGGAAATGATGGAAGCGATTTCTGCGAACACTGACAAAAGAGCGGGTGACTTTGCAGATCTACCGGCAAAACGGGCGTAAATATTTCTGTGCGGGACTTACCAACCGATATCCACAAGGTTGGATATGAACTCAGCCCCTGCAGCAAAAGATCTTCGTTCAAATAGCGAACTAAGCGTTAACGCAGCTGAACCACTGCCCGTTCGTCGGGTCATTATTCAGACACTAACGGATAAAATGTAAAGGATAAAATAACAATGGGTAGACTAAGCGGCAAACGGGCAATTGTGACAGGCGCAGGCAGTGGCATTGGCAGAGCAACAACACAACTGTTCGCTAAAGAGGGCGCGAGCGTTCTGGCGGTCGATCTCAACGCAACGGGTTTGAACGAAACATGTGCGGGTTTGGAAACTGATATCGAAGGCACCGTAGAAACAATGACCGCGGATGTGGGTAATGAAAACCAGGTTGCGAGTTTCGTCGAACGGTGTGTGACCAACCTCGGTGGTATTGACGTGATTTATGCAAACGCGGGAATCTCCGGTGGTGCGGTGCCGTTGTTTGAGCAGACACCGGAGCAGTGGCAGGAAATTCTACGCATTAATTTGATCGGGCCTTTTCTCGCGGTAAAACATGCTGGTAAACATATGGCGTCGCAGGGTTCTGGAAGCATCATTTGTACGGCATCGGTCGCAGGTATTCGCGCGAACGCCGGTGGTTCACCCTATTCTGCCAGTAAGGCCGGCGTCATTAGCCTGGTACAAACGGTCAGCAACCAGCTTTCCGGTACCGGCGTCAGAATCAATGCAATTTGCCCCGGCTTAATTGAGACAGGGATGACAAAACCTATCTTCGATGGTGCGCGGTCGAGGGGTAATGAGGATCGAATTGGACAGTTGAACCCGACTAAACGCTATGGCGTACCACAGGAAATAGCCAATATGGCGCTGTTTCTGGCCAGTGATGAAGCCAGCTATGTCAACGGTCAGGCAATTCCGGTCGATGGCGGGCTATCGAGCACGCATCCCTTTGTTCCACCCCGGGCAAGCTGAATGATTCAATAAGGCCAGTTGAACGCAGTGCGATGACGACCGTTATTGCTGATTAGGGACAACCAACGCCCGGAACACTGACTTCACAAGCTTCGATTTTTGCAGTCAATCTCCCTTCCGCTTTCGAGCCTGAACCTGCTGCGGTACAAACAAATAGCGTTTTACGTTCTTCACCGCCGAGCATACAGGCGAAAGTGCCGTTGCTCATCTCTATCTTTTGCAACACATCACCACCCTCTGCAACACGCACCACACAATGATTAGCGGGGTCTGCCAGCCATATCGCGCCTTCGGCATCCAGGCAAATACCATCGGGAATGTGAGGATGCAAATTAGCCCAAATCCTGCGATTTGAGAGTCCCCCGTCATCGGCGATATCAAATGCCGTGAGACAGCGGCCAAAGCTTTCACCGATAATTAACGTTTTGCCGTCCGGCGTAATCACGGCTCCATTTGGAAAAGCCAGGTCTTCGGCTGCCACTGAGACCGACCCGTCAGTATCGACAAATGCCAGGTTTGCCTTTACTAATTTGTTGCCACTTTCTATGTCAGAGCCGAAGTTTCCAACATAGGCTCGCCCTTGCGTATCGACGACCATATCATTGCAATGATAGGTCGCGATCTTACTCAAATCTGCGTGCTCAACCAGACGACCGTCGCCTTCCTGGCGCAGCAGCTTTCTATCCAACATGGAAACAACAAGCATTCTTCCGTCAGGTAACCAACCCAGACCCGAGGGTTGCCCGGGCACGGTAGCAATGACTTCAACTCGACCTTCACCATCAACCGCAAGGACTCGATGTGTGTAGAAGTCGGAAAAATACAGGCGGCCTTCATGCCACCTAGGTCCCTCTGTAAAAGAGTAGCCTTCTGCTATCGTCCTCATATCACCCTCCTCTGGTGCTCAATGCCCCATCATTATTTTCCAACTTTCTAAATTATCGATTCTCATGTAGACGTTAGCTTTTTTAGTGTCGGCCATCGTCGCACTTGGCACGTCGCTATAGTTATGACCCGGCAATAAAATAGTGTCATTCGGCAGCGCGGCGAGCTTTTGAATACTGTGGTACATGTCTTCGGAGTTGGAACCCGGCAGATCGACCCGGCCACATCCATTAACAAACAATGTGTCTCCAGAAACCAGCGTATTCTTAATCTTGAAGCACTGTGAGCCAGGCGTATGCCCGGGCGTGTGCAAGAATTCCACTTCAATGTTGCCAACCTTCAGCTTGTCACCGGAATCGACCCGCTTAATATCTGACTCTGAGACGCCTGTTACTTTTTTAACACCATCTGCTTCAAGCCGATGTGCAAAAATTTTAACAGGGTTGGTTTCAAGTAAATCTGCGACTCCCTGAACCGTATTCTTACCAAAAGAACCCCCGCAGTGATCAGGATGATAATGGGTAACAAGCGCACCGGTCAGGGTATACCCCGCCTCGTTGATCATATTGGTCAATGCCGGGATATCCCATGCAGGATCAATGATGACAACCTCCCGCGTACTTTTCGAACCCACCAGATAGGTAAAATTCTGCATTGGTCCTATCTGAATTTGCTCAACGATTAGTTCATCTTCCAGACTCGCCATACTTCCCTCTTGGAAAAATTAAATTTTGATTTGTGCCTGATACTTTACCTCAGAGCGCCTCTTGAATGACAGCCAGAAACGCTTCACTGTATTTTTCGAGCTTTCGCTCCCCAACACCGGTAAGCAAACCAAATTCACTTGTATTTTGGGGCATCTGCTCAGCCATCTCGCGGAGGGTTTTGTCATGAAAAATGACATAGGGTGGCACGCCCTGCGCCTCCGCAAACAACCTCCGGCATTCGCGTAGCGCTTCCCAGAGCCCTACATTAATATCCTCGGGTAGCGGGGTTTTAGTCTGACGAGCAACCGCTTTTTTACCGCTATCACGGCGAAGCTCTATCTGCTGCTCACCTTTAAGTAAGGGTCGACATTTCTGTTCCAGACGAAGTGCACCGTAACGTTCTAGGTCAACGCTGAGATAACCCCTTGCAACCAGCTGCCTAAACACCGACCGCCATTGATTGATATCCAGGGTTTGCCCGATTCCAAAAGTAGACAGTTTGTCGTGCTCAAACTGACGGATCTTTTCCGTCTTAGATCCCTGCAATACATCGATCAAATGGTTAACCCCAAATCGTTGATCCGTACGAAATACAGCGCTCAACGCCTTCTGGGCGGCTTCGGTTCCATCCCAGGTATCAACAGGATCAATGCAAGTGTCGCAATTGCCACACCGTTCGGGTGAATCCTCATCAAAGTAACGCAGCAGCGCATGACGCCGACAACTGGTGATCTCACAGAGCCCCAGCATTGCATTCAATCTGTGCTGCTCAGCGCGTTTGTGTTCATCACTGCCTTCTGAATTTTCCATCATCTGTCGTAGTTTGATTACGTCTTGTAATCCATAAACCAGCCAGGCATTTGCTGCTTCGCCATCCCGACCGGCGCGGCCAGTTTCCTGATAGTAGCTTTCAACCGTTTTTGGCAAGTCAAGGTGGGCAACGAAGCGCACATCCGGTTTATCGATACCCATACCAAATGCAATGGTCGCCACAATGATAATGCTTTCTTCATTTAGAAACCGCGCCTGATTTTTAGCCCGGGTTTCACTATCCAGCCCCGCATGATAGGGCAAAGCTTCAAATCCCTGCTGACTTAGCCAGGTTGCTGTTTCCTCAGTTTTTCGTCGAGATAGGCAGTAAATGATACCCGCATCATTTCGGTGCTCGTTCTTCAAAAACTGTAATAGCTGCTGTCGCGGGTTAGTTTTCAATGCAATGCGATAGCGTATATTCGGACGATCAAAACCAACGATAAACTGCCTTGCGTCATCAAGGGAAAGTCGGGATACAATCTCCGTCCTCGTCCTAATATCTGCTGTGGCGGTTAACGCTATTCTTGGAACACTCGGAAACTCCGTCGCGAGTATATTCAAGTGCAGGTAATCAGCCCTGAAATCATGGCCCCATTGGGAAACACAATGTGCCTCGTCAATGGCAAAAAGACTAATGTCGAGCTCACGCAATAATGCCAGCGTCGCGGGCTGAACAAGACGTTCCGGCGCAAGATAAAGCAAATCGACTTCTCCCTGTCGCAGCGATTGCTCGATTCGGTGAACGGTTTCAAACGCAAGCGTCGAATTCAAAAAAGTCGCACTGACCCCCAACTGCTTCAAGGCGTCTACCTGATTTTGCATCAGCGCGATGAGTGGGGAGATAACAACACCAACGCCTTCTCTGGCAATCGCTGGAATCTGGTAACAAAGGGATTTGCCGCCACCGGTCGGCATCAGCACGAGAACATCTCCACCATCAACCAGTGTTGAAATGATTTCATCCTGAGGCGCTCTGAAATCGGGAAAACCAAAAACATGCTGCAGAATTTGTTGGGGATCTTTCATCAAGACCTTCTTCGAACCAGCGGCCGGGTTAGACAAGTTGGTCCACCCTCTCCCTTGCGACTAATTTCGTCACCCTTGTAAGTCGTCACACTGCAACCAGCCTGCTCTAACCTTCTTTTTGTTTCCGGTAGTCGATCGAGCATAATCACTTGTCTGGGTCCAGTAGCCAACACGTTGCACCCCATTGGCAAATATTCCTCTTCTGGCACTTCTACAAACGCAATACCCAGGGACATGAGCCAAGTCATAAAATCTTCAGACATCAGTGGTCGATAAATTAGCGCCAGATCTTTGTCTAACGGAGAAATCATACTCATCAAATGAAAAACATCTTCCGGGTGCTCCGGCTCAGGTAAGGGCACCACGTGTAAATCGATGTCATTTCCCAACAAATATCGTAACTGGGAAATACCTTCCTGGTTGGTTCTTGGGCCCGAGCCAACCGCCGCATGACGTTCGTCCAGCCAGATAAAGTCCCCGCCCTCCAAAGTACCGGGTCGGCTAATTTCTCCGAGCACAGGGAATCCGAGCGAGACGAGCTCAGCGGCGTTTAGTTTTGGTTCATTCGATCGACTGGGTCTTCCCATTTCGCAGAGTACCAGGCCCTGGGGCGCAACAATCAGCGCGTCCCGGGGATAGATACTGTCCAGCGTCAAAACCTCATGACCCTCTAACAGAATGACATTGGAGCCAGTTGCTCTGATGAGCGCTTCAAAAGACTGATATTCCTCATCGGCAGCATCGAATTCCGGCTGACTGTGAAACCTGAGCGGACGCCACTGCCGGCTAATCCTACTGTCGCTCTCAAAGGCTACTTTCGCCTCTCTGAGCGCAATATATTCAATCGGCCCCCACTCATTACATGCGCTTTCGACCAAAACCTTCGCTGTTTCACTGTTCAAACTTCGAATTCCATTTAAATTCCATTCTGGCTCTCGCCATCCCTATTCTTCGCGACCAACACATAGATTGGCATCGCAGCGGTTAAGAGTATGAAACCATAAAAAACCGTTTCTGCACCGGCCCCAATAATAACAAGTAGTGAGTAAAGAAAGGCGAGCACCGCCACAATAATTCCCTGGCTTCGCGATGCACTCGCATCATCACGCTTCAAAAATATCAATGCGGCAATGGCGGCGAACGATAGAGGAACGAGGGTCGTCAGTGTAGACAACAAAATCATCATATTAAACGCTTCAACCAATCCCTTCGTGTAGTTCATTGCCACCAGAATACTCGCCAGGATTGAGGAAACGATAATGGCGACGAAGGGTGTACCCTGGACGCCAAGTTTACTCAATATTTTGGGAAACAAGCCGTCAAGTGCAACGGCTCTTACCACTTGCCCAGACAACAACACCTGCGCGTTCAGCGCCCCGAGGGTCGAAATCATCGCACCCATAGCAATCAAGGATGCGCCCATGGTGCCAATGACCTTTACCGTCGCATCAGCAAAGGGCGCGGGGGAATTGCTGAGCATCTCAGCAGGTAAAAGGAGCATGACACCAGAAAACGCAACAAGATAGACGACGAGAACCGTCAAAGTGCCGAAGATCAGGATTCGCGGAATGGTTTTCTTAGGCTCTACCATATCGGCTGCGGGCACAGTGCCGCCCTCCAGGCCGACAAATGCCCACATGACCAGAGTCACACTGGTCGCAATGACAGCAAATAGGCTTCCACCACTGGGGTTAAACGGCGGCAAATTATCTGTTGAGCCTGCACTAAAGCCTAACAACCCGACGAACAACAAAGGCAATATTTTTAAAAAAGTAGTGAGTAGTTGAAACCCACCTGAAGATCCCATCGAATGAATATTCATCGCAGTTAACGACCAGATGAGTGTCAGTGTGGCGGTCGCAGCCAGCAATGAACTCTCTCGAAGAATTGGCAGAAAAAAGCTGATATAGCCCACACAGGCGACGGCGATAGCCGCGGTAGCTGACCAGATTGCGATCCAATAACCCCAACCTACCCAGAAACCCACAAAGTCACCCAGACCCGCTCGAGCATAGGCATAGGGACCACCAATGGCAGGCATTCTGATAGAGAGCCGGGCCAGCATAAATGCCATCAGCAATGCACCGGAACCGGCGATAAACCAGCCAACCAAACCCAGCAATCCATAGGGCGCTAACAATGCCGGCAGCGTAAATATCCCTGACCCGATGGTACCGCCGACAACCAGTGACCAACCCCGCCAGAAGCCTAGTGGTGTTGTTGGTTTTTTCCCCGTACTTGCGGTTTCTTCTGTCGCCATGGTGAGTCCCGTATGCACCAATACGAACTCGCAACGGGCGAATTACATTATTGATAACAACATACTACTCAATTTGACGTCAGGTGCTCAACAAGGCCACTCATATAACTGTCGTAACATTTATGCTCGGTGCGCTTAAGATCGGCTCTACTGCTCCGTACAAAAATGGCGCTCCTCCGGCCGAATGACTGGCTTCAAAGGCACTCATCCCTCACAGACTTTCTCCAGAGGATACATGAGCGACAGGGGCTCGATTCACTTTGAACAAAAACCATGCTTTCAAGCGCCTTCTAAATCTGTTTAGGTCGTCACCAATACAGTAGAGTGCAGGTACCATAAAGAGGCTCACAAACAACGCGAATAACACTCCGAATGCTAACGACAATACAGCAGGTTTGAGGAACTGTGCATCGGTCGAACGTTCCGCCATGATAGGCATCAATCCTACAAACGTTGTGACTGAAGTTAACAAAATTGGTCTGAAACGGGCAATACCTGCCTCGACAACGGCTTCGATTGCAGAATGGCCCTTCGCTCGCAAACCTTCGATGTAATCGACGAGCACAAGGTTATCGTTGACAACAACACCAGCAGCGGCACCGATACCAAAATAAGAGAACATTGCCATCGATACGTTGAACATAAGATGGCCATAAACAGCGCCCATAAACCCGAAAGGTATCGCAGTCATCACCAACAGCGGCAACCAGTAGGAACGGAATGCGATCGCGATCAGCGCGTACATCACAAACAACGCAATTGCGAACAATGACATGAGTTCTGACAAAAACAATGCTTCGCTTTCAGCATCACCACCAACGCCAATCTTTAAACCAGGGTATTTTTCTTCAATAACAGGTAGAAAGGTCTCTTTCATGTCGGTATTGATATCGCTCATCAGCTCACCCATCACTTCCGCTGTCACACGTACCATCCGTTCTCCATCGCGACGCCTGATATGCTGAACCCCAGTAACAACCTCAACTTCTACCACAGACAATAACGGGAGCTCGCGCCCGTCGTTGGTCCTGACTCTGAAATCATTTAGGCTCTCGAGGCTATAGCGTAACTCTTTCGGATAGCGCACCATCACTCGAACGTCACCTGTCTCTCGCGGTAGGCGCTGAACTTCCTCTCCGAAATATGCCTGCCGCACTTGTTGAGAAACCTGTGCCAGCGTCAATCCCAACTTTTCAGCACCAGGCAAAAGCTGCATGTGCAGTTCTTCCAATTCACCCCGCATGCTGTCTCTGACATAAAAGGTACCGTCATAACCATAGAGATGACGCTTAACATCCTTGGCTGCTTCTTTTAGTTGAGAAAGATCCTTGTGGCGCATGACGTAGCTCACCCTAGGGGTTGAGTTGTTCATGGTGTAGTTCACTTCAATTTCATCGGCATCTGGCACTTCGCCAACCAACTCACGCAATCTTAATGCTGCTTCCTTGGCAGACATGTCCCTAACCTCAGGAGGGGCCAATTTTACGATAGCAATCACACTGTCCCTGCGCGACCTCGTATACCATCCCTCAATCAGTTGACCCGAGCCTCCCTCAGTGACAGCCTCTGATTCAACTTGTCGTATCAGTTCACGCTCTGCTTCCTGAAGCTGATCTAACACCTTCAAAGCCCGGGCATAGGGTGTGCCTGTGGGTAACTCGACGTTGATATGAATCAATTCGTTCTCAACCTCAGGCATAAACGAAAACTTGACCCAACCACTGCTAAAAATACCAAAGCTAACCGTCAATGCTGCGATAAACACGCTGGCTGTTAAGTATCGATTATTAACACAAGCATCAATCCAGCCTCGATAGGACGTTTGAGAAAAGCCGACAATCTTGTCTTCAATACTTTTTTGGAATCGTCCAATTTTTCCCAATTCTTTCCGGCGTTGAAGCTGTGAAAGATGCGCCGGCAGTATCAAAAAGGCCTCAATGAGGGAAACTACCAATGCAAGAGTGATCACAATAGAGAACTGGCGTGTGACCTGGGCATCTTCACTACTCAGAAAAAAGAATGGTGCAAACGCCACCATCGTCGTCAGCACAGCAAAAACCACCGGTTTGGAAACAGCACTGGCACCCTGAATTGCTGCCTCTAACGGGTCATCAATTTTGTGATGATGCTGATGGATACTTTCCCCGACGACAATCGCATCGTCCACAACGATACCCAGCACCAGTAAAAAGGCAAAAGTCGACAGGATATTCAATGAAACATCCATTGTCGGCAGCATGGCAAAAGCACCCAGAAATGACACGCCAATTCCCACGGTTACCCAAAGCGCGACTTTAGGTCGCAGGGACAAGATCAGCACTAGAAAGACAAGAATCAGCCCCATATAGGCTGAATTACCAATTGTTTTCATTCGGGAATTGTAGATATCTGCGGTGTCGAACCATAAAGAGAGACTCACACCATCAGGCAACGTCTTTTGCCGCTCCTCCATCCAGGCTTTGACCGAGTTACTCGATTTAACCACCTGCATATTGTCCGAGGAGAGAATTTGCAAGAGCACTGCAGGTTCACCGTTCATGGTCGCCAGGATTTCATTCTCCTCAAAACCATCCACCACCCGCGCGACGTCACCTACATGGATAATGCCTGACTCAGGTGACTGACGAATCACGATATTGCTGAACTCATCTTCATTGTCAGCCATGTTTCGAGCACGCAACAATACATCGCCGGTTTCTGTTCGAATGCTACCGGAGGACAAATTGATCGAACTGCTGCGGATAGCCGTGGCAACCTCTTCGAAACTCAGTCCATAACGACGAAGCGCCTGCTCTGATAGCTCAATGGTTACTTCTTCCCGCCTAGTGCCAAACAATTCAACGATGGAGATATAGGGTAAAGCGGCGACTTCATCGCGAAGCTCTTCAGCAAGACGGGTCAATGCACGTTCGCCAACTTCACCATGGACGGCAACGCGGATCATTTCGTTTCGATATTCAACGCGCCGGACCTGCGGCTTCTCAATATCACGCGGCAGCGAGTTCACCGAGTCGACCGCGTTCTTAATCTCATTCAGAAAACCTTCCATATCATCGGTAGGCAATGTCGACACATCGATGCGCGCGTAGTTTTCCTCAGCAAAAGAGTAGTAGCGGTAGACACTGTCGATATTATCGATCGCGTTTTCAATGCGAACAACCACTTGTTCTTCTATTTCCTGTGGTGCCGCGCCGAGCCAGGTCACCTCGATAGAAACCTCATTAGGTGTGAAGTTCGGAAAAGCTTCTCTTTCCATCGAGATAAAACCAAGGATGCCTGCTAAAAGAATGCCTACCATCAGCAGGTTTGCAGCAACGGTATTTGTCGCCCACCAGGCAATCAATTTACGCATGTTTTCTTCCGTCCAATTGACATCGATGCTGCATTAATTCCGCCTCGCTAACGCAGACTCATCCAGCGACGCTTCCAGTGTTTTGAGCGCCATGCCCTGAATCGCATTTCGCACAGGCGACACAACAACTTTCTCATTCAACGAAAGACCACTAGAAATAATTGCCTCCCGCTCGGAGCTGTAGGCAACTACAACGGCTCGTATTTCCAGCAGGCCATTTTCGTTCACCACAAAAACCTTGTTTCCGGCACGCAATCCTTCCCGTGGGATGGCATAACCTTCATTGATTTTCCGCCCGATAATCTCTGCTTCAACATACAGACCTACCGCTAACGGCATCTGATGCTGTGAAACATTACGTTGGTAAGGCGATTCAACCACAGCAAGGCCAAATAGCATTCGGGTGTTTTTATCAATCGAAGCGTCAAGACGCGTGAGCTTGCCTTGCCATCTCTGCTGCTTGCCCGCTACGTTGGCTTTAAAAACGACAGGCAGCGCATGACCAGGTTCAGCGACAAAACCGATGGGTAAATTCAAAGATGCAAGCTGCGTGTCGTTAAGGGGCAACCTGACTTCGACAACCTCGGTAGAAAAGGCTCGCGCTAGACGAGTCCCGGGCGCTACGTACTGACCGACATTCACATCAATACTCGCTAATCGGCCACTAAAAGGTAATGAAATTTTAGTTCGCGTAAGGTTAAGCATTGCTTGTTCGTAACTGGCTTCCGCAGCAGCGAGTAGCGCTCTGGCTTCGGCTACTTGTGGTTTTTTCAAAGCTAGGGGCGAAGCATCCTTCGCGTTTCGCAGCTGCTGCTTAGCAACATCCGCTGTGGCCAGAGCAGTCTGCATCCCCACTTCGGCTTCCGCCATTTTCGCCCTGGCCTGAGCCAATTCAAGTTTGTAATCAAGATCCTCAATTTCAACCAAGGTGACCCCTGGTTCAACCACGCCACCCTCTGTGAATTCCGTGGTAACAGAAACAACGCGGCCCGCCACCTGCGAGACGATATCGACCTCGGTTCTTGCTCTGACCTCGCCCTCGGTCCTGACCTGTAGTTCAGTATCGGCACCTTCAACGTGCTTGACAAAAACGCTGAGTGCCCGAGGCTCATCTACTTTTTTCTCAGGTTCCGGCTTAGCCCAATCTAAAACAAGAAAAGCCCCTAAACCTCCGGCAAGTACGATCACCGGCGCAATCATTTTAATAGCTTTGTTCACTTTCATTCCTTACCAGTCCCAGGAGTGGTTTAAATATGCGCAATATCTTTTGAGACATGCGACGACGCTAAACCGGATTTGGTTGCTATACGCGGCCGAACTTTATGCCGAACAAAAAAAATATGTGATTATTTGAGGCGAAGTGATTGAAAGACAAGGTGACTCAGCCAGATCTCCAGTATTACC